>JBIIDW010000272.1:0-4114 GCA_044238215.1 Steroidobacteraceae bacterium | reverse complement strand
TGACCCAGTTCCAGACCTGGGCGTCCGTGTTGGTCGCGTAGCGCAGCAGAGGCAGCTGGCTGGCGTCGTTCGCCAGCGTGGTGTTGGCGAACAGGTGGCGCTTGTTGGCGCTGGGCATCGCCAGCGGGGTGTATTTGGTCAGGTCGTAGCCGTTGACGGCGACGCTGTCGTAGCTCTTGCCCCAGCTGTGTGCGTCCTGCGGGATGTGGGTGCGCTCGAGCACCGTGACTCCGGCGGTGTCGACGACGCGGCGGCCGCCGTAGAGCACCTTGCGCAGCGCGTCGATGCGCGCGGTGGTCACGTAGTTCAGCCAGTTGCCGCTCCACTGGTTCGTGCAGGTGTTGGCCGCGCCCGCGGCGCCCTGCGGTTCGAAGCGACTGTTCGCGCTCACGTACGTGTAGCAGGTCTCCGAGTCGAAGTAGCCGAAGTAGGTGATCGATGGCTTGAAGCCGGCGTCGACCTTGGCGTCGCCGTCGAGGTCCGACGCGTCGTTGTAGGCCTCGTAGTAGAGCTTGTGGTCGCGGCCGACCACCAGCATGTTGACCGGCGCGACGCTCTGGTCGAGGAACACCGGCACGTCCGGGATGCTCAGCGGTGCCGTCACGGCGGCGCGCACCGCAAGCAGCGACCAGGCGGCCATGAAGGCCGTGGCACCGAGGCGAGGGGCAGTTTTCCTGTTCATGGATCGCTCCAGCGGCTGTCGCGCACTCATTCGGGCTTGGCGTAGGTGGTCTGGACCATCGACGTGGCGAGGCCCGTGCCGCCCGTCGAGCGGGCGGTGATCTGGTAGAACATCCGCGCGCCGGGCTCGTCGACCACGAGCGGCCCGACCCAGGCGATTTCCTCGATCAGGTACTGCGGGTCCTCGTCGAGCTCGTCGAGGTCCTGCGAGCCGTCCTCGCCGTACTCCTGCGAATTCGCGTCCCACCAGGCCGCGGTCTGGCCGGCGAGGTCCTCGGGCAGGGTGCCGCGCGGCCGCACGCAGGTCGCGGTGTTGCAGGTGACGATCACCGGCGTGCTCCAGATCAGGTTCTCGGCGTCGCGGATCGCGGCCTCGGCGCCCTGGAACGCGAGGTTCAGGTCGCGGGTGTTGCCGGCGGCGCGCTCCTGCATGCGGGTGATCTGCATCACCGAGACGCCGATGATCGTCAGCGTCAGCAGCAGCAGCAGCGAGGTCACGAGGATCGCGCCCCGCTGGCGGCCTGCGTTGGATGGGCGGGTGTGTCGGGCTGTCATGGCTGCACTCCGGAGGCCGGGCTCAGATCGTGGTCGCGCGGTTGCGCAGCGCGACCGTCGTGGTGAAGAGGATGCGCGGGCGTTTGTCGGAGAAGGGGCCGACCGTGGTGCCGAGCATGTTGAACGTGCGCGCGTTGGGCGAGGCGTCTGCGCTCTGCTCGGGTGAGCGGATCAGCACCGCGAGCGACACCGACAGCACCTGCGCCCAGTCGGTGACGGCCGACGCGGTCTGGTACGCGTCGACCAGCAGGTCGTCGTTGGTGTCGACGCCGTACTGGATCTCCATGCGCTCGACGCCCTCGACGAGCTCCTGCGGCTCGGCGTTGCCGACGATGCGCCAGAGCGCCGGGCCGCTGCCGCTCGCACTGGGCCTGATGTAGTAGATGACGGTCTGCAGCGCGCTGACCCAGGAGTCGGCCGGGTAGGCCGGGAAGCTGACGCTGCCGTTCTGCGGCATCTGCGCCATGCCCGCGGGCGGCGTGAGCGCTCCGGTGCCGCGGTCGAGCGTGGCCTGCGTGCCGCTCGATGCGACCGCGGTGGTATTGGTGAAGATGCTCGCGTAGTCGCAGTCGGAGACCAGCAGCACCGTGCCGAGCGGGATCTCCTGGCCGTTGCGCTTGTTGATCTCGATCGAGCCGGTGCCGCCGGCAAACGCGGTGCGCGTGCGGAACACCTGCATGTCGTCGACCGCGGTGCGGGTCACGAGGACGTCGTTCTGGGTGGTCGCCGACGGGATCACCGTCGTGGGCAACGTCGGCGAGAAGGTTCCGCTCGTGCCCTCGTAGCCCTGCACGGCCACGCCGAAGTTGTAGCGCAGCGCCGTCGAGTTGCTCAGCGAGTTGGTGAAGCGCGAGCCGTCGACGGCTCGCGCGCAGCCCGGATGACCGGCGCCGCGCAGGTCGCGCAGCATGATCTCCATGCTGGCGCGGGCGTACTCCTGCAGTCGCGCCACGCGCGAGTTCTCGTCGTAGGTCAGGCGCGAGGTGTACATCACCGACACGCCGCCCGCGAGCAGCAGCAGGCTGATGGTCATCGCGACCATCAGTTCGACCACGCTGAAGCCCCGCTGCGTGCGCATCACAGCCGCACCGTCAGGCCCATGACCAGCGCCTCGTCCTGGCCTTTGGAGTCGTCCCAGCGGATGCGCACCGTGATGGTGTCGGTTGCGGTGTCCGTCTCGATCTCGCCGGCAGGCTGGCTGCCCGTGGTGCCGGCGGCGCCGGCGGGCAGGGTCGCCACGAGCCTTGCCCGCCAGGCGGCGATGTCGGTCTCGGCGGTGGTGGTCGGGGAGGTGGGCGGCGCGGTGCCGAACGCGATGTCGTACTGGCCGGCGATGGCCGCGTCGCGGTTCGCGCGCATCCGGTCGACGATGTCCTGTGCCAGGAAGGTCGCCTGGGTGCGCTGGAACGCGCCGTGGTTGGCCTGCAGGCTGGCCAGCTGCAGCGCCGCCACGCCGAGCAGGCCGATGGACATGACCATCAGCGCCACCAGCGACTCGATCAGCGTGAAGCCGCCGGCACGCCGGCGTGGGAGGGAGAACCGGGTCGGTGCGGGGCGTGTCATGTGCAGGCCACCTTGTCGGTGCGGACGGAGCCGATCGGGCTGACGGTTATCCGCCGGCGCTGGGTCTGGCCGGAGTTGCAGGTGACCGACTGCACGAAGTAGGTCTTGCTGCCGGTATTGGGGCTGACCAGTCCCGTGGCGGTAAAGCTGATCCAGTGCGCGTTCGTGCCGCTGTGCGTGAAGCTGACGTTGCCGTTGCCGGGGCCGCGCCAGCTCTGCAGCAGTTCCTCGCCGGAGTTGAACTCGCCCTGCTGCGAACCGGTGCTGTCGGTGAACGCCAGCCAGCCGCCGGCGAAGGCGCCCGCGGCGCTGTCGCAGGACGTGAAGCTGGTCGTCGCGCACACGCTGACCAGGCGGCCGCGCCGGACCGCCTCACCGCGCGCGTAGTTCAGCGCGGTCACGAAGTCGTTCTGGGTGGTGACGACCCGGGTCTGGCCGCCGAAGTTGTTGAACGACGGCGCCGCCATGCCGATGAGGATCCCGACCATGGTCAGGGCGATCATCAGTTCGAAGAGCGTGAAGCCTTTGTCCCGAGCCTGCATGGGTGGGATCCTGAGCGGGCCGCAAGCGGCTCCGACGGCCTCCCGACGAGCGGCCTGCCGGGGGGTACCGCCGGCGGCGGCGCGTGATGCACTTCACACTCGAGCTGCGACATAATCGACGCGTCGGTGGCCTGCGGGCCCGGGAGCGGACGATGTGGCAGACTCGCAGGGCGGCCAGCCGCCTTCATGGAGGACCCCAGATGCTGGAACTGAAGCACGAACTTCGCCTCGCCAAGACGCGCGACGAGAAGGCCCGCCAGAACTTCGTTTCGGGCCTGCGCGCGCACGTGCTCAACGACATGGCCGGCGGCATGCGTGCGGTCTGGAGCGCGGACGTCGAGCCGGCGTTCCGCCGGCGCGCCAGGCGCGGTCCCAAGGACGGCCCCGAGGTGCACGCCGCCATCCGTTCGAACGAGTACTTCAGGTTCTATTCGAGCCTGCGCGTCACGGCGCAGGACATGGTCTGGCAGTCGGTGTTCCCGCCGCTGGATCGCGCGCGCGACGGGCTCAAGCGGCAGGCGGCGCAACTCGAGCGGCGCACGCAGCTCGGTTCGCTGAAGCTGAAGCCCGGCTTCGAGGTGCCCCGCAGCGTGTCGGCGATCGACGTGCACCTGATGTCCGGCAACTACGACGGTGAGTATGACGAGGGCGACCTCACTGCCGGTGCCCTCTACGACAACGGCCTCGCGGTGTTCTCGTTCGGCCTGATGGGCCAGAACCTCGACGACATCGGCCAGTCGATCGCGGGTTTCATCCGGCTGAAGTACCCCGAG
>JBIIDW010000271.1:0-4120 GCA_044238215.1 Steroidobacteraceae bacterium | reverse complement strand
CCTCGTCGAGCACGAGGTGCCGGACCGCGGACAGGTCGCAGGCGCCCTGCTCGGCGAGATCGATCAGTCGCCCGGGCGTGGCGATCAGCAGGTCGCAGCCCGCGCGCAGGCCGTCGATCTGAGGCCGCTCGCCGACGCCGCCGAAGATCACCAGCGTGCGCAGGTTCTTGTTCGCGCCGTAGACCTTCGCGTTGTCGGCGATCTGCGCGGCGAGTTCGCGGGTCGGCGTCAGCACGAGCACGCGCGGCAGCCGGCCCTGCGCGCTGCCGAGCTTCTGCAGCAGCGGCAGCACGAAGCCCGCGGTCTTGCCGGTGCCGGTCTGCGCGCCCGCGAGCACGTCGCGGCCGGACAGCACGGCCGGGATGGCCTGCGCCTGGATGGGGGTCGGGGTGTCGTAGCCCTTTGCGGCAACGGCACGGAGCAGCTCGGGCTCGAGCCCGAGATCGGAGAAGTTCATGGAATGTACCTTTGGGTGGACTCGCAACGCGGGCGCTTGGCCCGCAGCGGTCAGAAGCGAGGAGGATTCAGGTCGAGGACGGCCGCCGCGCAGTGCGGGGCGGTGACTCACGAACAAAGGGGGCGCTGACCGCGCGACCCTGATTTGGTGTGCCTACTATACACGAATGACTGCGACCGTGCCGCCGATCCTCGAGATCGAGAACCTCGTCAAGCGTTACCGCGCCGATCGGCCCGCCGTGCTCGACGGCGTGTCGCTGTGCCTGCGATCGGGTGAATACGTCGCCATCGTCGGTGAATCCGGCGTCGGCAAGTCGACGCTGCTCAACGTCGTGGCGGGGCTAGACCGCGCCGACGCGGGCCGCGTGCTGTTCGAGGGCCAGGACGTCGGCGCGCTCGACGACGACGCGGCAACGCGACTGCGCGGGAGCCGCATGGGCTTCGTGTTCCAGGCCTTCCACGTGCTGCCCTACCTGAGCGTCGAGGACAACGTGGCGCTGCCGCTGCAGCTGCTCGGCGTGCCGCAGGCCGAGTGCCGCACGCGGTCGGCGGCGATGCTCGAGGCGGTGGGCCTCGGCGGCCAGGGCTCGCGGCCGCCGCGGGAACTCTCCGGCGGCGAACTGCAGCGCGTGGCGATCGCGCGCGCGCTGGTGCATCGGCCGCGCCTGCTGCTCGCCGACGAGCCCACCGGCAACCTCGATCCGCGCACCGCCGCACAGGTGCTCGCGCTGCTGCGCGACCAGCTGCGCGCGAACGCCGGTGCCGGGATCCTGATCACGCACTCGCGAGCCGCCGCCGCCACGGCGGACCGCGTGCTCGCGCTCGACGGCCAGCGACTCGTGCCGCTCGCCGCGGGCGGCGACCCGCCGTGAGGCTCGCCGCCGGCGCCGCGCTCGCGCTCGCGCCATGGCGCGACCAGCCGCTGCGCGCGCTGGCGCTCGCGTTCGCGGTCGCCGCCGGAGTGGCGCTCGCCTCAGCGGTGCACTTCATCAACGCCACGGCGCTCGGCGAGTTCGAGCAGGCGTCCCGGCGACTCGTCGGCGAGGCGGACCTCGTGCTGCGCGGTCCGGCGCGAACAGGCTTTCCGGAAAGCCTGTTCGCCGAGCTCGCGCGCAACCCCGACGTCGAAGTCGCGAGCCCCGTGCTCGAGCTCGAGGTTGCACTGGCCGTAGACGGCGCCGCGCGGGATGGCGCGCCCGGGGACGCGACGCGCCGTTCGCCGCTGCGCGTGCTGGGTCTCGACGCGTTTCGCGCCGGCGCGATGCAGCCGGCGCTATTCGCGGAAGTCGGCGGCGAGCTGCTCGAGCTGCTGGAGCCGGACGCGATCATGCTGAGCGCGGCGGCTGCGGAGCGGCTCGGGCTCGCGCGCGGCGACACGCTGGAGGTGATCTCGGGCACGCAGCTGCGTCGCCTGCGCATCATCGGCATCCTCTCCGCGGATGCCTACCCGCAGGCGCTCGGGCTGATGGACATCGCCTCGGCACAGTGGCAGTTCGGTCTCGCGGGCAGGCTCAACCGCATCGACCTGCGGCTCGGCGAGGGCGTGGGTGCCGAAGCGTTCCGCCGCCGGCTGGAGCCGCAGCTGCCGGCCGGCGTCGTCGCCGTGGCACCGGCGATAGAGCGAGCGCGCGCCGCTTCGGCGACCCGCGCCTATCGGGTAAACCTCGGCATGCTGGCGCTGGTCGCGCTGCTGACGGGAGGCTTCCTGGTCTTCGCCACGCAGTCGCTGTCGATCCTGCGGCGACGCCGGCCGCTCGCGCTGCTGCGCGCGCTCGGCATGACGCGCGGCGCGCTGCAGCGGCTGCTGCTGGCCGAGGGCCTGGTGATCGGCGCCGCGGGCTCGCTGCTCGGCGTGCTGGCGGGGCACCTCGTCGCCGGGCTGGTGCTCGCGAGGCTGCGTGGCGACCTCGGCGGCGCACAGCTCGCCAGCGCGGGCGATGCGACCGCCGGCCAGCCGCTGGCGGCCGCGGGCTTCGTCGCGCTCGGCACCGCCGTCACCGCCGCCGGCGCCTGGCTGGCGGCGCGCGAGGCCGGCGCACGACCACCGGCGGCGGCGCTCAAGCCGGGCGACGCCGAGACGGCCCTGCTGCCGCTGCGCAACGCGCGGCCCGGGCTCGCGCTGCTGGCACTAGGCGCGGTGCTCGCGCTGCTGCCGCCGCTCGGCGGCCTGCCCGTGGCGGGCTACGCGTCGATCGCGGCGCTGCTGTTCGGCGGGGTGCTGCTGGTGCCGGTAGCGGCGGGCGCCGCACTCGCGCGCGTACCGCGGTCCGGGCGCGTGGCGATCGACCTCGCGATCGCGCAGCTGCGCGGCAGCCTCGGCCAGGCCAGCGTCGGCCTCGCGGCGGTGATCGTCAGCTTCAGCCTGATGGTGGCGATGACCATCATGGTCCATTCGTTCCGCGAGTCCTTCGAGCGCTGGCTCGGCACGGCGCTTCCCGCCGACGTGCAGCTGCGCGCCGCGCAGGGCAGCGACACGGCCTGGCTCGACGCCGCGGGCCAGCGGGCGATCGCCGGCGTGCCCGGTGTAATGCGCGCGGAGTTCAGGCGCGTCGCCTCGCTGGTGCTCGACCCGGCGCGCGCGCCGGTGACCCTGGTCGCGCGCGACCTGCCCGTGCAGCCCGGCCCGGAGTCGCTGACCCTGCTGCGCCGTGCCGCGCCATCGGCCGGCGGCGCGGCCGCTCTGCCGCCGGCGTGGATCTCGGAGGCGCTCGTCGACCTGCGGCGCTGGGCACCCGGCGACGTCGTGGCGCTGCCGCTCGGACCCGGCGTCACGCGCTTCCGCATCGAGGGCGTGTTCCGCGACTACGGCCGCTCCAACGGCACCGTGCTGCTGCGGCGCGACGACTATCGGCGCCTGACCGGCGACACGCTGGCGACCGAGGGCTCGCTGTGGCTGGCGCGCGGCGCGGCGCCGCGGGACGTGATCGCTGCGGTACGGGCGGCGCTGCCGCGGCCCGAGGCGGTGGAACTGCTCGAGACCTCGGCGGTGCGCCAGCTCTCGCTGCGGATCTTCGACCGGGCGTTCCTGGTCACCTACGGCCTGGAGGCCGTCGCGGTCGCGATCGGGCTGCTGGGCGTGGCGTTCGCGGCGGGTTCGACCGCACTCGCCCGCCGCGGCGAGTTCGGCATGCTGCGCCACGTCGGCCTGCGTCGGCGGCAGGTGCTGGCGATGATCGGCGCAGAGGGATTGCTGACCGGCGCAATCGGCGTGGCGGCCGGACTGGCGCTCGGGGGCCTGCTGTCGCTGGTGCTGGTGCACGTGGTCAACCGGCAGTCCTTCGGCTGGAGCATCGACTTCGCGCTGCCCGCGCTGCCGCTGGCCGCGGCGAGCCTGGCGCTGGCGGGCGCCGCCACGCTGGCGGCGATGGCCGGCGGACGTGCCGCGCTCGGCGGGGACGTGATCCGCGCGGCGCGGGAGGACGCGTGAGGCGCGCCCTGCGTCGCGCCGGCGCGCTGGCGGTGGCCGTCGCAGCCGCGGCCCTGGCCACCGGCGCGGCCGCAGGCAGTGCCGCCGCGGCTGCCGCGCCGCCGCCCCCGGCCGCCGGCGAGCCGCGCAGCGGGCGCCTGCCCTACGCCGACGTGCGGCCGGGACCGGCGCTGCAGTTCCCGCGCGATCACGGCAGCCACGATGCGTACCGCACCGAGTGGTGGTACGTCACCGGCT
>JBIIDW010000270.1:0-4142 GCA_044238215.1 Steroidobacteraceae bacterium | reverse complement strand
AGGCCGACGCGTCGACCACGCGCCGGTATGGTGGAACCGGCCTCGGGTTGTCGATCGCGCGCAGGCTCGCCACGCTGATGGGCGGCGATGTCGGCGTCGACAGCACGCCCGGCGCAGGCGCCCGGTTCTGGTTCACGGTCCGCCTGGGGCTGGGCGCGGAGCCCTCTCCCGGCGGAGTCACCGGATTCGCCCCGGGACACCGGCGCGTGCTGGTGATCGACGACAACGCGAGCGCACGCGTGGCGCTGCGGGATGCGCTGCGCGTCCTGGGCTGCGAGGTGAGCGAGGCGGATCGCGGGGAGGCCGGGCTCGACGCCGTCGCGTCCGCGCAGGCTCGCGGGGAGCCGTTCGGGCTCGTGCTGGTCGACTGGCAGATGCCGGGCTGGACGGGCATCGAGACCGTGCACCGCATACGCTCGCTCGCGGGTCCGCCTGCGCCGGCCGTGGCGATGCTTGCTGCCCACGACCGGGTGCGCGCCCTCGAGGAGGCCCGGACCGCCGGCATCCAGGACGTTCTCGGCAAGCCGATCGACCCGTCGCTGCTGCACGACTGCGTCGCCAGCCTGCTCGGTGACCCGCTGCGTCCGCGCGAGGCCGACGTTCCGCACCAGGAACAGACGCTGAGGGCAAGCGCGCCGCTGCGCGGCGCACGCGTGCTGCTCGCCGAGGATCACCCGCTGAACCAGCGGGTCGCGTTGGAACTGCTGCGGGAAGTCGGCGTCGTCGCCGAGGTCGCCGCGGACGGGGCGTCGGCAGTGGCCAGGGCCAGCGCCGGCGGCTGGGACCTGGTGCTGATGGACGTGCAGATGCCGGTGCTGGACGGTCTCGAGGCGACGCGGGCGATACGCGCCGCGCTGGGAGCCGCGGCGCCGCCCATCGTGGCGCTGACCGCGAACGCACTACCCGCTGACCGGCAGCGCTGCCTGGACGCGGGCATGGTCGACTTCATCCCGAAACCCGTCGATCCGCACCGCCTCCACCAGGCACTGATGCGATGGATTCCGCACCGAAGCACGCCGCCGGCTGCCCCGGAGGCCCAGACGGCGTTGCCCGCCGCCTTGCAACGCGAGCCTGTGCCATTGCACGGCCCCGTGTCGGTGGGCGAGTTGTGCGATCGCCTCGAGCGCCTGCTCGAGAACGACGACGGCGCGGCCGAGCGTCTCGCGCGCGAGCACGAAGCGCTGCTGCGCGCCGCGTTCCCCGGCAGCCACCGCGCCCTGATGCGGGCCGTGACCGGATTCGACGGCGAGACTGCCCTCGCGGTCCTGCGTGCGGCGCGCGACGCGACAACGGAGCCAGGATGATGGAAGACAGCTTCGAGTTCCCTTACCGGCCGACGGTTCTCGTCGTCGACGACACGCCGCAGAACCTCGCGCTGATGCGCGATCTGCTGGAACCGCTCTACCAGGTCAAGCTGGCGCCCGGCGGCGCGCGCGCGCTGCGGATCGCGGCGACGTGTCCGGTCGATCTCGTGCTGCTCGACGTGATGATGCCCGAGGTCGACGGCTACGAGGTCTGCCGGAAGCTGAAGGCGGATCCCGCCACGCGCGGCATCCCGGTGGTCTTCCTGACCTCGCTGGACGAGGCGGCCGACGAGCAGCGCGGACTGGAACTCGGCGCCGCCGACTACATCGGCAAGCCCATCAATCCGCCCATCGTGCTGGCCCGCGTGCGCAACCTGCTGGCGCTCAAGGCGGCGGCCGACACGATGCGCGACCAGAACATGCTGCTCGAGAACCAGATCGCCCAGCGCCTCGAGGAGCTCGAGCGTCTCCAGGACGTGACGATCCTGATGATGGCCTCGCTGGCCGAGACCCGGGACACCGAGACCGGCAACCACCTGCTGCGAACCCAGCTCTACGTGCGCGCGCTGGCCGAGTCGCTGCGGAGTCACCCGCGCTTCGCCCGCGAGCTGTCGCCCCGCAACATCGAGTTGATCTTCAAGTCCGCACCGCTCCACGACATCGGCAAGGTAGGCGTGCCGGACAGCATCCTGCTGAAGCCGGGCAAGCTCGAGGCCGCGGAGTGGGAGATCATGAAGACCCACACGACGCTCGGCCGCAACGCCATCGCGTCCGCCGAGCGCAGCCTGGGCAAGGACGTCCCATTCCTGCGCTTCGCCAAGGAAATCGCCTATTCGCACCAGGAAAAGTGGGACGGCAGCGGCTACCCGCAGGGGCTGAAGGGAGAAGACATCCCCATCTCGGCGCGGCTGATGTCCGTGGCCGACGTGTATGACGCACTGATCAGCAAGCGGGTCTACAAGCCGGCCTACACGCACGAGGAGTCCATGGACATCATCGCGCGCGGTCGCGGCGCACACTTCGACCCCGACATCTGCGACGCCTTCCTGAGGATCCACGAGCGTTTTCGCGAGATCGCGATCCAGTTTGCCGACACGCCCGAGGAGGAATCCCAGTTGCCGGGCGACCTCGTGGAGTCGAGGCTGCGACGGGTGGCAGGGCGCACCTGATCGGCGCACCCGCGGTAAACCCGGACAGACATCCCCGGCGACCTCCGGCGAAGATGCGCGCAGTGCCTTTGGGAGAAGGAGTACCTGCATGAATCGCCTCGCGGGCAAGACCGCCATCGTCACCGGGGGTGCGGTCGGCATCGGCCGCGCCTGCGTCGAGCGCCTCAGCGCCGAGGGCGCCAAGGTCGCAATCTTCGACGTCATGGAAGCCGACGGCGCGGCGCTCGCCACCGCGCTGTCCGGGCAGGGGCGCAGCGTCGCCTTCTGGAAGGTCGACGTGGCCGACGAGCGGGCGCTGAAGACCGCCATCGACGGCGTGGTGGCGCGCTTCGGCGCGCTGCACGTGATGGTCAACAACGCCGGTATCTCCGGCGCGCCCAAGCCCACGGACCAGGTCACGGAAGCCGAGTGGGATCGGGTGCAGTCGATCAACGTCAAGGGCGTGTTCTTCGGCACCAAGCACGCGATCCCGCACCTGCGCGCGGCCGGCGGCGGCTCGATCATCAATCTCTCGTCGATCGCGGGCATGGTCGGCGTGGGCGGCATCGCGCCCTACCACGCCTCCAAGGGCGCCGTGCGCATGATGTCGCGCAACGATGCGATCACCTACGCCCCGGAGCGGATCCGCGTGAACTCGATCCACCCCGGCTACATCTGGACGCCGATGGTCGAGAACCACCTGCGTGCGACGTCCGACGACCTCGAGGCGGCGAAGGCCGCCGCGGGCGCGCTGCACCCGCTCGGCCACATGGGCGAACCGGACGACATCGCCTGGGCGGTGGTCTACCTCGCCTCGGACGAGTCGAAGTTCGTCACCGGCTCGGCGCTGGTGGTCGACGGCGGATACACGGCACGCTGAGCGGGGTTGCGCGCCAGAGCGCCAGGGACGGAGCACGGGCCGCACATGTCCCTCGGCAACCCGCACGCGGTCGGTCCGGAAGCCTGCATCGCGGCGCTCGACTCCGGGCATCTGGGCCTGACTCAGGCCGAAGCTGCAGCGCGGCTCGCCCGCCAAGGGCCAAACCGGCTGCCGGAGGCGCATGCGCGCAGCGCGCTTCGACGTTTCCTGGCGCAGTTCCACAATGCGCTCATCTACGTGCTGATGGGCGCGGCCGCGGTCACGGCGTCGCTCGGACACCGGGTCGACACCGGGGTGATCCTCGCGGTCGTGCTCGTCAACGCCCTGATCGGCTTTTTCCAGGAGGGCAAGGCCGAGGAGGCGATGGCGGCCATTCGTGTCATGCTTGCCCCGCGCGCCACGGTACTGCGCGACGGCTTGCGAACGACCGTCGACGGCGAGCACCTCGCGCCAGGCGACGTGGTGTTGCTGGAGGCCGGCAACAAAGTCCCTGCGGACCTGCGGATCATCGAGGCACGAGGGCTCGCAGCCCAGGAAGCGATCCTCACGGGCGAGTCCGTGCCGGTGGAAAAGTCCACAGCAGCCGTTGCCATTGACGCGCCGCTCGCCGACCGGCGGTCGATGCTCTGGTCCGGGACCGTTGTCACTCAGGGGACCGCGCGCGGGCTCGTGGTCGCGACCGGTGTCTCCACGGAGATCGGCCGCATCGGCGGGCTGCTGGCCGAGGTGGAGCAGCTCACGACGCCGCTCGTGGCGAGGATGGACGAGTTCGCCCGCTGGCTGTCGGCGCTCATCCTGGTTGCTGCGGGG
>JBIIDW010000269.1:0-4144 GCA_044238215.1 Steroidobacteraceae bacterium | reverse complement strand
GACGCCCGGGCGGGTTCCCGCCACCCTCGACGCCCTTCGCCGGCTGGTCGGCCGCACGCCGCTGATCGAGGTGGAGTGCGCCTTCCGCGGCCGCGTCCATCGCCTCTACGGCAAGTACGAGGCGATGAACTTCACCGGCAGCATCAAGGACCGGATGGCCCTGACCATCCTCGAGCGGGCCTACGCCAGCGGCGCGATCGAGCCCGGCCACGAGATCGCCGAGGCCACCAGCGGCAACACCGGCATCGCCTTCGCCGCGATGGGTCGCGCGCTCGGCCACAAGGTGCGCATCTACATGCCGGACTGGATGAGCCGCGAGCGCGTGCTGGTGATCCAGAGCCTGGGCGCCGCGGTCATTCCCGTGTCGCACGAACTGGGTGGCTTCCTCGGCAGCATCCGCATGGCCGACGAGTTCGCCCGCGACACGCCCCGCGTGTTCCGGCCGCGGCAGTTCGACAGCGAGGACAACGTGCGCGCGCACCGCGAGACCACCGGGCCGGAAATCCTCGCGCAGCTCGCGGCAATCGGCCGCCGGCCGACCGGCTTCGTCGCCGGCGTCGGCACCGGCGGCACGGTGATGGGCGTCGCGCGCTGCTTCCGCGAGCTCGGCATCGACGCGGCCGTGCACCCACTGGAGCCCGCGAATTCGCCGACGCTGCGCACCGGCACCAAGGTCGGCAAGCACCGCATCCAGGGCATCAGCGACGAGTTCGTGCCGTCGATCGTCCGGCTCGACGAGCTCGACGAACTCGTCGACGTCTGGGACGGCGACGCCATCGTGATGGCGCAGAAGCTCGCCAACGAGCTCGGCATCGCGCTCGGCATTTCCAGCGGCGCGAACTTTCTCGGCGCGCTGCAGGTCGCCGACGCTCAGGGCGCGGACGCCTGCGTGGCCACGATCTTCTGCGACGACAACAAGAAGTACCTCTCCACCGACCTGTGCAGCGACGAGGAGTGCAAGCCGCACTACCTCGCGCGCGAGGTGGAGCTGCGGGGCTTCCGGGTCATTCCCTGCCCGTGAGCGCGCGCGCCCGGCCGGCGGCGCGGCGCGCCGGGGCCCCGCACCTGCTGTGGCCGCTCGCGGCGCTGGTCGCGCTGGCGCTCGCCGGCTGCACGACCTGGCGGGCGTCGGCGCCGCGCCCCGCCAGCACGACCTGGGAGTCGCCGGCCGGCACAGCACTCGGCAGCCACTTCGCGGCCGCCGAGGCCCGCCATCCGGGCCGCAGCGCCACCGTGCTGCTCGACGACAGCGTCCGCGCACTCGACGCGCACCTGGCGCTGGCGGACGCCGCCGAGCGCGCGATCGACGTCCAGTACTACATCTTCTGGGCCGACGACACGGGCCTGCGCCTGATGGGCCGGCTGCTCGCGGCCGCGGAGCGCGGCGTGCGCGTGCGCATCCTGGTCGACGACGTCAACCTCGATCCGCCGGACGCCGACGTCGCGGCGCTCGACCTGCACCCGAACCTCGAGATCCGCGTCTTCAACCCCTACGCGTGGCGCCAGCGCTGGAGCCGCGTGCCGCAGGGGCTGACCGACATCGACCGGCTCAACCGCCGGATGCACAGCAAGATGTTCACGGTCGACGCGCAGGTCGCGATGCTCGGCGGCCGCAACATCGGCGACGAGTACGCCGACCGCTCGGACGCGATGAACTTCAGCGACCTCGAGGTCGCGGTGGCAGGCCCGGGCGCACGCGAGGTCGCACGCGGCTTCGACGCCTTCTGGAACAGCGCCTTCGCGGTGCCCGCCGGGGCGCTGCCCCGCCGCCCGCCGGGCCGGGCCGACCTCGAGCGCATCGTCGCGCGGCTGCGGCGGCGCGTCGCGGCGCTGGAACCGGCAGACGTCGCGCACCGGCGCCAGGCAGCGGAGCGCGCGGCGCTGGCGCCGCTGCTGCGCACCGTCGATGAGCCGGAGGCCTGGGGCCTCACGCACTACGTGCAGGACTCGCCGGACAAGGCCCGGCGCGGGGCACGGCTCGACTCCCCGCTCGCCGCACAGGTCTCCGGACTGATGGACGAGGCACGCAGCGAGCTGCTCGTCGAGTCGAGCTACCTGGTGCCGGGGCGCAGGCTGCGCGAGCAGCTCGGCAGGCTCGCCGGTCGCGGCGTGGCCGTCCACCTGCTGACCAACTCGCTGGCCTCAACCGACGTCGCGGTCGTCCACGCCGGCTACGCGCGTCACCGCAGGGGGCTGCTCGCCACCGGCGTCAACCTCTACGAACTCCGCGCCGGCGGCCCGCCGCGCGCGTCGCTGCACTCCAAGGCGGTGGTCGTCGACCGCCGCCGCGCATGGATCGGCAGCTTCAACCTCGACCCGCGGTCCGTGCAGCTGAACACCGAGAACGGGCTGCTGGTGGAGAACCCGCGCTTCGCCCGCGAACTGGCGGCACGCGTACTGACGGACATCGCTCCGGAGCGCAGCTGGCAACTGGGCTTCGAGTCCGGCTGCACCGCGCCGCGGCGCTGCGAGCTGCGCTGGCGCGGCAGCACGGACGGCGCGCCGATGGAACTGGCGCGCGAGCCCGAGGCGTCGCTGGCGCGGCGTGCCGCGATCCGGCTGCTGCGCCTGCTACCGCCCGCCGACGCGTTCCTGTAGCAGCCCCGAGGCCCGCGGCCCGCTGTCCGACCTGAGGTCAGCGAGGCGGCTGCCCGCCTCGCCCGGGCGGCGTCGGCACTACAAAGCACCCACCGCCTCGAGTGCCGGAGGGAAGCATGGGTTCCAGGTCGAACGCCTTCTTCGCGGTGCCGCAGCACCGCCACGGGATGCTGGTCGAACCCGACCGCGACGAGCTCGCGCGCCAGGAGTTCGTCCGCAGCTTCAAGGCCTTCATCCAGAGCGGCATCGTGCCCGGCGTGCACGCGTGCTACCAGGCCGAGGTCAGGCCCGCCTTCGAGAAGCGCGAAGGCCGGCCGCCGAAGGACCGGCACGAGATCCGCCGGCTGATGGTGCAGCATCCGGTGTTCCAGACCTATGCCTCGATGCAGCGCGTCAGCCAGGAACTGCAGTGGGACACCGTGCTCGACTCGGTCGAGCGCGAGCTGCCGGAACTGGTGAAGCGCGCGGCGGCGTCCGCCGCCGGAGGTCCCGGCGCGGCGCCGCTGGGCTCGCTGAGGCTCGACCCGGCGCTGCCGCTGCCGAAATACGTCACCGGCGTCGACATCCACTGCATGCCCGGCGGCTACTGCCACGACGGCGGGCAGGGCGACGTCGCCGTCGGCGCGCTCTACGACCGCGGGGTCTACCTCTACGCGCTCGGCATGATGGGTCCGCTGAACGACGACATCGGCGGCTCGGCCGCGAAATTCGTCCGCGATCAGTATCCGGACTTCCGGCCCCGCCGCATCCTCGACATGGGCTGCACGGTCGGGCACAGCACGCTGCCCTTCGTCGACGTTTTTCCCGACGCCGAGGTGCACGCGATCGACGTCGGCGCGGCGCTGCTGCGCTACGCGCACGCGCGCGCCGAATCGCTGGGCAGGCGCGTGCACTTCTCGCAGCAGGACGCCACGCGCACGAGCTTCCCGGACGGACACTTCGACCTGGTCTGCTCGTCGATCCTGTTCCACGAGACCTCGGGCAAGGCACTGCCGGCGATCCTGCGCGAGTGCCACCGACTTCTCGCGCCGGGCGGCATCGCCGTGCACGGCGACCTGCCGCCCTTCTGGGCAATGGACGAGTTCAACCAGTTCATGCTCGACTGCGAGACCCACTACAACAACGAACCCTACTGGGGCGCGATGCGCGAGGTCGACCAGGTGGCCGAGAGCGTCAAGGCGGGCTTCCGGCCCGAGAACGTCGAGTTCCGGATGGCGCCGTCCGCGTATCGCGCGGCGGCCGGGCACGAGCGCGGCTTCGAGGCCGGGGAATTCGCGCCGGGCAACGCCTGGCAGGTACTGGTGACACGCAAATGAGCGACATCGACGTCAAGCGCAGCATCAAGGGCCGCCGTCCGCAGTTCTTCGCGGATCCGCAGGTCGACCGGCTGCACGGCATGATCATGGCGATGGCGACCGAGATGGCGGCGCTTTACGAGCGCATCGACGGCATGGAACGCGTGGCGGCAACCAAGGGCGTCATGCTGCGCGAGGAACTCGCGGCCTACCGGCCCGACGCCGAAGCGCAGGCCGAGCGCGAGGCCTGG
>JBIIDW010000268.1:0-4147 GCA_044238215.1 Steroidobacteraceae bacterium | reverse complement strand
CGAGCGCCGCTCGGCCAACGAAGTCGCGGTCGCGCGGCTCGAAGGCCACCGTCCAGGCCAGCCCGGATTCGAGCGGGTTGCGCTGCTCGTCCATGTCGTTGCCGTAGAGGTTCATTCCCGCCTCGAGGCGCAGGGTGTCACGCGCGCCGAGGCCGCAGGAGACCACCCCGGCAGCGTTCAGCGCGCGCCACGCGGACTCGGCCTCGGCGGCCGGCAGCATGACCTCGAAGCCGTCCTCGCCCGTGTAGCCGGTGCGGGCGACGAACCAGGCGCCGCACTCCCGTCCGAAGAAGGGTTCGAGCGCCAGCGCAGCCTCGTCGTCGCCGGGCTCGAGCAGGTTGGCCACGGCCGCGCGGGCCGAGGGCCCCTGGACCGCGAGCATGGCGAGGTCGGCGCGTTCGGTGATCGAGACCTCGCCCTCCGCCTGCGCCGCGAGGCCGCGCATCCAGGCGAGGTCCTTGTCGCGGGTACCGGCGTTGACGACCATCCGGAACCAGGTCTCGGTCATGCGGTAGACGATCAGATCGTCGATGACCCCGCCCGACTCGTTCAGCATGCAGCTGTAGAGGGCCTTGCCGGGCTGCCGGATCCTGTCGACGTCGTTGGCGAGCAGGCGCGACAGGAAGGGCCGGACCCCGGACCCGCGGAGGTCGACGACGCACATGTGGGACACGTCGAAGACGCCGGCGGCCCGTCGGACGCCGTGGTGTTCCTCGATCTGGGAGCCGTAGTGGACCGGCATGTCCCAGCCGCCGAAATCCACCATCCGGGCCCCGAGGCCCACGTGCAGGTCGTAGAGCGGAGTGCGGCGTCCCAAGGTCGAGTTCTCCCGATGCAAAAGAAAAAGGGCGGCGGGAGCACGAGCCCCCGCCGCCCCTCTGTCCTTGAACCTGAGAGATCAGGCCCGTCGACACCGCGACCGGCCGCTCCCCTTCGGTGGGCCGCGCCGCGTGGCGCAAGCCGCTCTCCAGAGTTCGCCTGCGACCTGCCGTTCCTGATGCCTGAGCGTTTCCGGGCGGAACTTGCGCCTTCGGCGTCCCGCCGCCCTTCGGGCCACGGGAACTCTCCGGCTAGGTCTGAGTACGCGAACGAGGCGATAATAGCAGCCCGGCAACCCGCCGGCCTAGCGGAATCGCCCCGTCATGCCCCGAGCGCCCCGGTCGACCCTCGTGCTGCCGCTCGCGGCGCTGCTCGCGGCGCTGCTCGGCGGTTGCGTCACACCGCAGCCCCGCGGCACCGCGGCCGACGGCGAGAGGCTGCTGCGCGAGCGGTTCGACGCGATGACCCGCGCCGACCTGGCGGCGCTGCGCCCGCTGCTCGCCCCCGACCTGGCCTACTGCCACTCTGACGGCCGCTGCGAGACGCGGGACGAGTTCCTGTCCGCCGTCGCCGGCGGCCAGACGCGCTACCGCTCGATGACGCTGGTCACCGCCGCCTCGCGCGCCGAGGCCGGCACGCTGGTCACCCGCGGCGTCGTCGACGTCGACGGTGAGCGAGCGGGCGCGCCGATGCGCGCCCGGCTCGCGTTCCTCGAGGTCCAGGCGCGGCGCGACGGCGCCTGGCGCCTGCTCGCGTGGCAGTCGGCCCGGCTGCCGAATGCCCCATGAATCCGCCGGCGCACCCCACGGAGATGACAGCCATGCGCAACCTTCGCCTCGCAACGACCGCAGTACTGCTGGCCCTCGTTCCGGCGGCAGTGACGGCGGCCTCCGGCGCGGGCGACGCGCGGCTGCAGCTCGAGCAGCTGTTCGAGTCCACCTGGGAGCGCGAACTGAGCGACGACCCGACCACCGCGACCTACCTCGGCGACACTCGCTACAACGACCGCTGGACCGACATGTCGGCGGCCGCGATCGAGCGCCGTGCCGCCGCCGATGAGCGCACGCTGGCGGCGCTGCGCTCGATCCCGCGCGACACGCTGCCGGCCGGATCGCAGCTCGACTACGACCTGTTCGAGCGTGAGTATCGGCAGCGGCTTGCGCAGCGGCCGTTCAAGCCCTGGCTGTACGCCATCAACCACCAGGGCGGCATCCAGACGCTGCACGAGATCACGGAGCTGCTGCCGTTCCGAACTGTCAAGGACTACGAGGACTGGGTACGGCGCCTCGAGGGCGTCGGCGCGCTGGTCGACCAGCACGTCGCCCTGCTGCGCACCGCGGCCGCCGAGGGCCGGACCCAGCCGCGCGTCATCATGGAGAGAATCCCGCCGCAGCTGGCCCTGCAGGTGGTCGACGATCCGCGCCGCAGCCCGTTCCACGCGCCGTTCGAGCGCTTCCCGGACGACATCGCCGCACCCGACCGGGCGCGGCTCGAGGCCGCGGGCCGCGCGGCGATCGAGCGCGTGGTGATCCCCGCCTACCGCCGCCTGCAGCGTGCCTTCCTCGACGAGTACCTGCCGGCGACCCGCGCCAGCGTCGGCATCGACGGCACGCCCGAGGGACGCGACTATTACCGTGAGCGCATCGCGTTCCACACCACCGTCGGCGACCTCGACGCCGAGCGGATCCACGCGATCGGGCTCGCCGAAGTGGCCCGCATCCGCGCCGAGATGCTCGCGATCAAGGAACGGGTCGGCTTCGCCGGCACGCTGCAGGAGTTCTTCGTCCACCTGCGCACCGATCCGAGGTTCTACTACGCGAGCTCGCGCGAACTGCTCGAGGGGTACATCGAGGTCACGCGGCGGATCGACCCGAACCTGCCGCGGGTATTCCGCACGCTGCCGCGCACGGCCTACGGGGTTCGGCCGATCCCCGACAGCAGCGCCCCGAACACCACCACCGCCTACTACCAGCCGCCCGCCAACGACGGCTCCCGGCCCGGCTACTACTACGTCAACCTCTACCGCCCCGAGGTGCGGCCGAAGTACGAGATGGAGGTACTGTCGGTGCACGAAGCCGTACCCGGCCACCACCTGCAGATCGCGCTGGCGATGGAACAGGCGCAGCGGCCGAAGTTCCGGCGCAACGCCGGCTACACGGCCTACGTGGAAGGCTGGGCGCTGTATTCCGAGAGCCTCGGCGAGGAGCTGGGTCTGTACCGCGACCCGTACTCGAAGTTCGGCCAGCTGACCTACGACATGTGGCGTGCGGTGCGGCTGGTCGTCGACACGGGCATCCACGCCAAGGGCTGGAGCCGGCAGCAGGCCATCGACTTCTTCAAGGACAACGCGGCCAAGACCGAGGCCGACATCGTCAACGAGATCGACCGCTACATCTCCTGGCCCGGCCAGGCGCTGGCCTACAAGATCGGCCAGCTCCGGATCCTCGACCTGCGGCGCCGCGCCGAACGCAGGCTCGGCGAGCGGTTCGACCTGAGGGACTTCCACGACGAACTGCTGTCGACGGGCGCGGTCCCGCTGGACGTGCTGGAGCGTCACATGCAACGCTGGATCGACGCAGGAGGACGCAAGCCGTGATCACCCGTCGCCAAAGCGTGGCCGCCACCATCGGCGGCAAGGTCAGGGTCGGCGGCGGCGCGCCGGTCGTCGTGCAGTCCATGACCAACACGGACACCGCGGACGCCGAAGCCACCGCGCTGCAGGTACACGCCCTCGCGCGCGCGGGGTCCGAGATCGTGCGCGTCACGGTGAACACCGACGAGGCGGCAGCGGCGGTGCCGCGGATCCGCGAGCGGCTGATCCAGCTCGGCACCGACGTTCCGCTGGTCGGCGACTTCCACTTCAACGGCCACAAGCTGCTGCGCGCCAACCCGGGCTGCGCCGAGGCGCTCGCCAAGTACCGCATCAATCCCGGCAACGTGGGGCGCGGCAGCAAGCGTGATCCGCAGTTCGCGGAGATGATCGAGCTGGCCTGCCTCCATCGCAAGCCGGTGCGCATCGGCGTCAACTGGGGCAGCCTCGACCCGGAGCTGCTGACGCGGATGATGGACGAGAACAACGCCCTGCCGGAGCCGCGCAGCGCCAATGCGGTGATGCGCTCCGCCGTCGTCGAGTCGGCGCTGCAGAGCGCGCGCCGCGCGGAGGAACTGGGCCAGCCGCACGACGCGATCGTGCTGTCGGCGAAGGTCAGCGGAGTCCAGGACCTCATCGCGATCTACACCGACCTCGCAGCGCGCTGCGACTACCCGCTGCACGTGGGCCTGACCGAGGCCGGCATGGGCAGCAAGGGCATCGTGGCGTCGACCGCCG
>JBIIDW010000267.1:0-4160 GCA_044238215.1 Steroidobacteraceae bacterium | reverse complement strand
GAAGACACCCGAGTGGCAGGAAAAGGAAACCCGCATCCCGGCGCGCGACGTGCGCGCGCTGGCGCGCGAGTGGGGCACGAAGAAGACCTACCTTGGCGTGGGCAGCTGGGGCTGCGGCGTCGGCGGTGCGGGCCGTGCACCGATGGGCGTGCAGTGGGCGCGGATGATGACCATCCTCGGCGCGATGCAGGGCATGGGCCGCCCGGGCTCGAACTTCGGCAACCTGCAGTACGGCGCGCCGCTCGACTTCAGCTTCTACTTCCCCGGCTATGCGGAAGGCAGCTTCTCGGGCGACCTGAACTCGAGCGCGAACGCGATCAACAACTACCAGCGCATGCCGCACCTGCTGACGATGAACCCCGTGCGGCAGAACATCCCGCGCATGCGGCTGCCGGAAGCGATCACCGAGGGCAAGGCCTCGGGCTACCTGACGGACGTGGCCTCGGTGCAGGGGCAGTTCTTCCAGTTCTCGTATCCGTCGCCGGGCCACGCGCCCGTCGAGATGATCTACAAGTACGGCAGCTCGTCGATGGGCACGATGGTCGACGCGAACCGCTGGGCAAAGATGTACCAGCACGAGAACCTGAAGTTCGTCGTCAACCAGTCGGTGTGGTGGGAGGGCGAGACGGCGTTCTCGGACCTCATCCTGCCGGCCTGCACGGTGTTCGAGCGCTGGGACATCGGCGAGTGGTACAACGTGGGCGCGGGCTACGTGCTGCACATGTACTCGATGAACAACCACCGCGTGATCTCGATGCAGCACAAGGCAATCGAGCCGCTGGGCGAGTCGAAGTCCGACTACGACATCTTCCTGGCGATTTCCGAGCGGCTGGGGCTGGGCGCCGTCTACTCCGAGGGCGGCCAGACCGAGCTCGACTGGTGCAAGCGCGTGTTCGACTCCTCCGACCTCGCGCAGCACATGAGCTGGCGCGACTTCCTGAAGAAGGGCTATTACGTGGTGCCGCCCGACCCGGACGGCGCGCGCTCGCCCACCGCGCACCGCTGGTACTACGAAGGGCGCAGGAAGGACGTGCCCGAGCCGCACCCGCTGCCGGCCGACTACCGGGGCGAATACGGCCACGGGCTGCAGACGCCCTCGGGCAAGTACGAGTTCGTGGCGACCTCGCTGAAGGCGATCGACGACCCGGACCGCCCGCCGCTGAACCGCTACATGCCCGACGACGAGGACGGCGCGCGCAACCCGGAGCTCACGGAGTTCCCGCTGCAGCTGCTCTCGCCGCACTCGCGCTACCCGTTTCACCTGATGGGCGACGACGAGGGTTCGGTGCTGCGCGACATCCGCGAGCACCGCGTGTTCAAGGACGGCCACCACTACCTCGTGGCGCGCATCAGCCGCGAGGACGCCGAGGCCCGCGGCATCCAGGACGACGACCTCGTGCGGCTGTGGAACAGGCGCGGCTCGGTGGTCTGCGCCGCGCAGGTCACCGGGCGGCTGCGCCCCGGCATCGTCAGCGCCTCGACCGCCTCGGCCGAGTACCGGCCCTGCGGCGAGCCCGGCCGCTCGACCGACCTCGGCGGCTGCGTGAACCTGCTGAGCCCCAGCAAGACGATCACGCGCAAGTCCACCGGCATCCGCCCCAACGCCACGCTGATCCAGCTCGAGAAGTGGACCGGGGTGGACACCTGGAGGCCGGCGGAGCAGTCCTGACGGACTGCGACGGGGTCAACGGCGCTTCGCTGCGCGCTGCCGGCGCCCCGAGCGGCTGCGGCCAGGTTCTGCGGTGCGCTGGAAGCGTTCGCGGAGCTGCTGCTCGTCGCGCAGCACTGCGGCGTGCGTCCGCTCCAGCTCG
Organism: Steroidobacteraceae bacterium; assembly: GCA_044238215.1. Lineage (GTDB taxonomy): Bacteria > Pseudomonadota > Gammaproteobacteria > Steroidobacterales > Steroidobacteraceae > UBA964. Next base: position 2,349 of record JBIIDW010000267.1, on the reverse strand, counting down.
CCGACGAAGGCGGTCATCGCCGGCGACATCGTACGCTTGCGGAGCCGGGCCACGGCCCAGGAACTGTGCATCCACGGCTCGTGGAGCAGGGGCACGATGTCCCCACGCGCGATCTCGTCGCGCACCATGCCGAGGGTGGCGAACGTGAAGGCATCGGATTTCGCGACGATCTTGGTCGCCAGCTCCAGCGTCGGGCACTCGATGGCCGGAAAGGGCGCGGGCGGAGTGTGTGAGCGCGGCATGGCGAAGCGGTTCGAGGCGAGGATGGGCTTGAGCACGCGCGGCGGCAGCATCACGACCTGCGCGAAGGGGTAGGCGAGCGCGTCGGCCATGCCGACGCGTGCCCTCGTCGTGAGCGGATGACCCTTGCGCACGATCAGGTGCCCCGGCAGTGGCGCGAGCCTGCTGACCAGTTCGAGGTCGTCGTCGCTCTCGAGGATGCTGTCTTCGGCGACGCAGAGGTCGAGGGTGCGCGTGCGCACGAGGCGCCCGAGCATGGAGGGAGAGTCCGTCATGACCCGCAGCCGCACGCCGGGGTGCGCGGCCGCGAACGCCGGCACACAGACCGGCACGAGCGTGGCCATGACGTAGGCGCCGGCGCCGACCGCGAGTTCTCCGGTCGAAAGCCCCCGCGCGAGCGCGACTTCGCGCTCGAGGTCCTCGGCTCCGAGCACGAGTTCCGATGCGTGCTGCATGAACACGCGACCGAAGTCCGAGAGCTCGAGGCCCGTGCGGCTGCGAAGGACCAGCTGCAGCCCCACCTGTTCCTCGAGTTCCTTGATGCCGCGGCTCAGCGCGGGCTGCGAAAGGTTCATGGCCGCGGCGGCGCGGCTGAAGCTGCCGTGCACGGTGAGCGCCTGCGCCTGGCGAAGGAGCTGAAGCTTGATCTTCATGGCACGCGCACTATAACCGAACCGCATGCATGGCATCCGCAAGACAACTTTGCGTCATGAGCCAGCCGGCCCGACAATCCGCCGCCATGAAACCCGCCCGCACCGGATCCCTCATCTCCGCCGTCGTCGCCCTCGCCGCCGGCGCGCTCTCGACGCCGTCGCCCTCGATGGCCGACACGAGCCGTTTCGACGGTCTCGCAAACGCGCCATTCGTGGAGAACCGGGCAACCCCCGAGGCGAGCCGCGTCCTGATGGACGAGCTGCTGTTCCAGCGCGCGACGCAGGCCTACCTGTGGGCGCTGCCGCTGATCAACACGCTCGGCATGAAGAACGGCTCGGAGAAGGCCTTCGGCGCCGGCTACAACGTGCTGCCGGTGTGGAAGAAGCGCCTCGACGCCAGGACGCTGGTGACGACGCCGAACTCCGACGTCATCTACGCGATGAGCTACGTGGACCTCGGCAAGGACGGGCCGCTGGTGTTCGAGGCGCCGCCGAACCTGCAGGGCATCCTGATGGATTTCTGGCAGCAGCCCATTCCGGTCGACGGCGGCAGGTTCGCGGGCGACGTCGGCCTGCCGGGCCCGGACGCCGGCAAGGGCGGCAAGTTCCTGCTGCTCCCCCCGGGCTACACCGGCGAGGTGCCCGCAGATCACTACGTCTACCGCTCCAGCACCAACAACGTATTCATCTTCCTGCGCGCGTTCTACCAGGACCCCGCGAACCTCACGCCTGCCGTCGCGCTGATCGAGCAGTCGAGGATCTATCCGCTCAACGGCAAGGCCACGGCGAAGCCGATGGTGTTCCCCGACGCATCCGGGGTGCCGGCGAACCTGCTGCCGGTGAGCGACGGCAGTGCGTTCGACCAGCTCAAGCAGCTGGTGGACAGCGAGGGCGCGAACCTCGCCGACCCGGATTCGCTGGGCATGCTCGCGGCCCTCGGCATCGTCAAGGGCCAGCCTTTCAGGCCGGACGCCCGCACCCGAACGATCCTCGATCGGGCTGCCCGCACCGGTTACAAGATGAGCCGCGTGATCGGCTTCCAGGAAACCGTCAGCGGTCGCTCGCTGCGGATCTATCCCGATCGCCGCTGGATCAACCCGATGGCAGACGCCACGCCGGAGAAGCCGGGCGGTCCGTTCGACCTCGGCTGGCGCCGTGTCGATGGCGGCTACCTCGATCTCGACACGCGCATCTGGTTCTTTACCGATTACTACTCGGTCAGCCCGGGCATGCTGTCGCAGGTCCCCGGCAAGGGCGCGAAGTACATGATCGCGTTCACCGACGGTGCCGGCGTCGACCTCTCCGGTGGCAGCCGATACCGCCTGAACCTGCCGCCCAACATCCCGGCCGGCAACTTCTGGTCGGTGACGCTGTACGAGGCCGAGAACGCCTCCGGGCTGGCGAACGGCCAGCCGTTTCCGTCGCTGGGCTCGCGCGACAAGCCGGTGATGAACGC
>JBIIDW010000266.1:0-4221 GCA_044238215.1 Steroidobacteraceae bacterium | reverse complement strand
CCGCCACGGCAAAAGACATCGCGACGCGGTGGTCGCCGTGGCTGTCGACTGCGCCCCCGGTAAAGGCCGCAGCGTCGCCGCGGCCGCGGATCCACATGCCGTCATCGAGCAGTTCGTGCTCCACGCCCAGCGCCGCGAGGCCCCGGGACATGACCGCCAAGCGGTCACTCTCCTTCACGCGGAGCTCCTGGGCGCCGCGGACCAGCGAATCGCCCTCGGCGCAGGCGGCGGCGACGAAGAACACCGGGAACTCGTCGATCGCCAGAGGCACCAGTGCCTCGGGCACCCGCAGGCCCCGCAGCCGCGCAGGCCGCACCTCGATGTCGGCGACCGGCTCGGCGCCGGCTTCGACCTGCCGACGGTGGAGACGGATGTCGGCGCCCATCGACAGCAGGATGTCGAGCAGTCCGGTGCGGGTCGGGTTGACGCCGACGCCGCGCAGCATGAGCCCTGCACCCGAGGCGATGCTGGCAGCTACCATGAAGAAGGCGGCCGAGGAGAAATCGCCCGGCACCTCGACGCGCGTGCCCTGCAGGCGCTGCCCGCCCTCGAGCGCCACGGTGCTTCCCTGCCGAAGCAGCTCGACGCCGAATCCGGCCAGCATCCGTTCCGTGTGATCGCGGGTCGGAGCCGGCTCGGTGACGCGCGTGCGCCCCTCTGCGGCCAGCGCGGCGAGCAGGATGGCCGACTTCACCTGGGCGCTCGCGACCGGCATCCGGAAGTCGATGGACCGCAACTGCTGGCCGCCGCGCAGCACCACGGGCGGCCGGCCGTCCCGGGTCTCGATGACCGCGCCCATCTGCCGCAGCGGACCTGCAACCCGCTCCATCGGCCTGCGCATCAGCGAGGCGTCGCCGACCAGGGTGGAATCGAAGGGCTGGCCCGCGAGCAGACCCATGAACAGCCGCATCGCGGTGCCGGCATTGCCCATGTCGAGCACCCCGGGGGGTGCCACCAGCCCATCGATGCCGACGCCTTCCACCGTCAGCTCGGTGGGCGAGTGTCGCGTGACGCCGGCGCCCAGCGACCGCAGCGCAGCCAGCGTCGCGAGGCAGTCCTCGCTGGCGAGGAAGCCGCTCACCTCGGTCCGTCCGGAGGCGATTCCGCCCAGCATCAGCGCCCGGTGCGAGATCGACTTGTCGCCCGGCACGCAGAGTTCGCCGCGCAGTGTGCCGGCCGGTTCGACCCGCCACTCGCGGGTGTTCTGGTTGGGTTCCGTCATGGCTGCTGGCGGCCCCGGATCAGATGACGGCCCGGGGATACGACCCGAGTACACGGAACAGCGACGCTCGCTCGCGCAGGCTCGCCAGCGCCTTGGCGACCGGCGGGTCCTCGACGTGGCCCTCGAGGTCGATGAAGAACACGTAGTCCCACTTGCGGCGCTGCGACGGCCTCGACTCGATGCGCGTCATGCTCACCGCGTTGAGCGCGAGCGGCTCGAGCAGCCGGTGCAGCGCACCCGACGCCTCGGTATGGCCGGTCGAGACCAGCAGCGTCGTGCGGTCGGTGCCGCTGCGGCCGAACAGGCGGCGACCCACCACCAGGAAGCGCGTGGTGTTGTCCGGCCGGTCCTCGACCTCCGCTGCCAGCACCTGCAGGCCGTAAACGTCGGCTGCGGTGCGCCCCGCGATCGCGGCGGTGCCCTCCTCGTCGCGCGCGCGGCGCGCCGCCTCCGCATTGCTGGAGACGGGTATCCGCTCGACGTCGGGCAGGTTCTGGTTCAGCCACTGTCGGCACTGCGCGAGCGACTGCGGATGGCTCGCGACGCGGCGGATGTGCGCCAGCGAGTCCATGCGGCCCATCAGGTTCTGGTGGATGCGCAACTCCACCTCGCCGCAGATGCGCAGCGGCGAGCTCAGGAAGCGATCCAGAGTGTGGTTGACGCTGCCCTCCGTCGAGTTCTCGATCGGCACGACGCCGAAGTCCGCGTTCGCGGCTTCCACCTCGTGGAAGACCTCATCGATGGAACCCAGCGGCAGCGCGCGCACCGAGTGACCGAAGTGCTTGTGCACCGCCGCCTGCGAGAACGTGCCCTCAGGCCCGAGGAACGCGACCTTGAGCGGCTCCTCCTGCGCCAGGCATGCCGACATGACCTCGCGGAACAACCGCAGGATCTCCTCGTCGCGCAGCACGCCCTGCCCGGCCTCGCGCGCACGGGCGTTGCGCTCCAGTGCCAGTCGCAGCACCTCGGCCTCACGCTCGGGACGGTAAAAGTCGACCAGGCGACCCTCGCGGCTCTTCGAGACCCCGACGAGCCGGGCGAGTCGCGCCCGCTCGTTGAGCAGTTCGTGGATTCGCGCGTCGACGTCGTCGATGCGCCGCCGCAGGCCGCCGATCTCGGCCGGCGGCTCGCTGCGCTCGACGGCGGCCCCGCGCGGCTTCGCCGCCTTGCGTGGCTTGCGCGGCGACCTGACGGGAGGCGTGCGGGGCGGCGTCATGGATGTGCCTCGTCTCAGGGCGCGCGAACCGCCAGCACGCCGTCGATGCCCCGCAGCCGCGCCAGCAGAGCGTCGTCGACGCGGCCCTCCGCATCGATCAGCGTGTAGGCATATTCGCCCCGCGACTTGTTCAGGAGCTCGGCGATATTCAGGCCGGCGCCCGCGAGCAGCGTGGAAATCTGGCCGACCATGTTCGGCACATTGGCATTGGCGACCGCGATGCGCGAGGCTCCGGCCATGCGTGGCAGCACCGCCTCGGGGAAGTTCACGCTGTTGCGGATGTTGCCGTGCTCGAGGAAGTCCCTCAGCTGGTCGGCGACCATCACGGCGCAGTTCTCCTCGGCCTCGGCGGTCGAGGCGCCGAGGTGCGGCAAGGTCACGACGCGCGGGTGGTCCTTCAGCGCGTTCTTCGGGAAATCGCAGACGTAGGCCTGCAGCTGGCCCGAGTCCAGCGCCGCGAGCACGGCGCGGTCATCGACGATCGGCGCCCTCGAGAAGTTGAGGACGACGCCGCCCGGCGGCATCAGCCGGATGCGCGACTCGTTGACGAGGCCGCGGGTGGCGTCCGCCAGCGGCACGTGCACGCTGACGAACTGCGCGCGCGCGAAGAGGTCATCCAGCGACAGTGCCTGCTCCACGGCAGACGACAGCTGCCAGGCCCGCTGCACGGTGATCTGCGGGTCGTAGCCGAGCACCCGCATCCCGAGGCGCTGCGCGGCGTTGGCCACCTCGACGCCGATCGCCCCGAGACCCACCACGCCTATGGTGCGCCCCGGCAGTTCGATGCCGACGAAGTCCTTCTTGCCACGCTCGGTCGCGGCATCGATCTCCGCGTCGCTGCCCTGCAGGCGGCGCGCGAAGTCCCACGCCTGGCAGATGTTGCGCGCGCCGAGCAGCAGGCCCGCGATGACGAGTTCCTTGACCGCGTTGGCGTTCGCGCCCGGCGCGTTGAACACCGGCACGCCGCGGCGCGACAGCGCGGCGACGGGCACGTTGTTGGTGCCGGCCCCCGCACGCGCGACAGCGAGCACCGAGGCTGGAATGGCCATCGAGTGCATGTCGGCCGAACGGACCAGGATCGCGTCCGGGTCGGACATGCCCGAGGCAACCTCGTAGCGCTCGCGCGGCAGCCGCTCGAGGCCGCGCACGCTGATGTTGTTGAGCGTCAGGATCCGGTAACCCATGCCCCGCTCACCCGTACCGACGCTGGAACTCGCCCATGAAGCTCACGAGCGCAGCCACGCCCTCGGCGGGCATGGCGTTGTAGATCGAGGCGCGCATGCCGCCGACGGAGCGATGCCCCTCGAGGTTGGCCAGGCCGGCCTTCGCGGCCTCGGCGAGGAAAGTCTTCTCGAGGTCGGGATTCGGAATCGTGAACGGCACGTTCATCCAGGAACGGCAGTTGGGTGCCACGGGGTTGCGGTAGTAGCCCGATCCGTCGATCGCCGAGTACAGCGCGGCCGCCTTGGCACGGTTGCGTTCGCCGATCGCGGCGAGCCCGCCCTGCGCCTTGAGCCACTTGAACACCAGCCCGGCGAAGTAGATGCCGAAGGTCGGCGGGGTGTTCAGCATCGAACCCTCGCGGGCCATGGCGTCGTAGTCCCACACGGCCGGCGTGCCGGGGCGCGCCCGGCCCACGAGGTCCTCGCGCACGATGACGACGCAGATGCCCGACGGGCCGATGTTCTTCTGCGCCCCGGCATAGATCAGCCCGAAGCGACCGACGTCGACCGGACGCGAAAGGATGGTCGAGGACATGTCCGCCACCAGCGGCACGTCGCCG
>JBIIDW010000265.1:0-4231 GCA_044238215.1 Steroidobacteraceae bacterium | reverse complement strand
CGAGTGGAAGGCATGGGAGGTGTGCAGGGGCCGCGCCGCCACGCCTTCCGCCTCGAGCCGCGCACGGAATGCCTCGACGTCGGGCGTCGGGCCCGAGACGACCGCGCTGAGCGGGCTGTTGAAGGCGGCGATCGACAGGCCGGCAGGCAGCCGTGCCTCGAGCTCGAGAACGGGCAGCTTGACGGCGAGCATCGAGCCCGCGGGCCGCTGGCCCATCAGGCGTCCGCGCCGCGCCACCAGCCGCGCTGCATCGCCGAGCGCCATGACACCGGCGAGAGCGGCTGCGACGAACTCCCCGACGCTGTGGCCGATCATCGCCGCGGGGCGAACCCCGTAGCCCATCAGCATCCGCGCGAGCGCGTACTCGACGGCGAAGGTCGCCGGCTGCGTGAGCGCTGTCGACGCGAGATCGACGTCGCCGGAGCCGAGCAGCAGGGTCCGCAGGTCCACGCCCTCGCCGAGCACCGCCTCGGCAACCTCGTCGAAGGCGGCCCGGAAGGTGGGGTCGACCGCGTGCAGCGCGCGTCCCATCGACGGGTACTGCGACCCCTGCCCCGGGAACATGAACACCACGTCGGGCCGACGCGCTGCGGCCTCGCGACGCACGACCCGGGGATCCCGCGTGCGCAGCAGCGAGGCAGCCTCGGCGGCGGATTCCGCGACCAGGGCGGCGCGGACCGCAAACTGGCGCCTGCCGCGCAGCAGCGTATGGGCGACGTCCGCGAGTGCAGGCGCGCCGGGATCGGCAAGCCGCCGCCCGAGACGCTCGAGCGCCGTATCGAGGGCCTCGGAGGTGCGCGCCGACACCAGCAGCAGTTCGGGCCGCAGGGGCAGTTCGCGCGCCGGCAGCGCCGGCGCCTCCTCGAGCACCACGTGCGCGTTGGTGCCGCCCACGCCGAAGGAACTGACGCCGGCGCGCCGCGGCGACGCGCCGCGTGGCCAGTCCCGCGCGGCGTCGAGCACGTGGAACGGGGTGCGCTCGAAGCCGATCGTCGGGTTCGGCGTGGAAACGTGCAGCGACCCCGGGATGCGCTGCTGGTCCAGCGACAGGGCGGCCTTGATCAGGCCGGTCGCACCCGCGGCGATGATGAGGTGCCCGACGTTGGACTTTACCGACCCAATGGCACAACTGGCCGGCGGCAGCGAGCCTTCGCGGCCGAAGGCAGCCGCCAGGCCCTCGATCTCGATCGGGTCGCCGAGCGGGGTGGCCGTGCCGTGGGTCTCGACGTAGCCCACGGAGGCCGCGGGCACGCCGGCGACGTCGAGGGCCGCGGCCACGACGGCCGCCTGACCTTCGGCGCTCGGCGCGGTGAAGCTCGCCTTGTGACTGCCGTCATTGTTCACTGCGGCGCCGCGCAGCACGGCGTAGATCGGGTTGCCGTCGGCCAGCGCATCGTCGAGCCGCTTCAGCACGACCACGGCCGCGCCATCGCTGAATACGGTGCCCTGCGCATCCGCCGAGAAGCTGCGCGTGCGGCCATCCGGCGAGAGCATCGCGCCTTCCTGGTACAGGTAGCCGCTGCGATGCGGGTAGGTGATGGACACGCCGCCTGCAATCGCCATCTCGCAGCGGCCGTCGCGCAAGGCGTCGAAGGCCTGCGCGATGGCCACCAGCGACGTCGAGCAGGCGGTGTAGAGGCTGATCGCCGGCCCGGTCAGCCCGAGCTTGAACGCGGCCCGGGTCGCGAGATAGTCCTTCTCGTTGAGCAGCGACACGTTGAACTCGCCGTAGCGCTCGACGAGTTCGGGGTGGGCCGCGAGGTTCCGCGTCAGGTAGCCGCTGTGGTACTGACCTGCGTAGACGCCGATCCGCCCACCGAAGGCCTCGGGCACGTGCCCCGCCCTCTCCAGCGCCTCCCAGCACAGCTCGAGGAAGATCCGCTGCTGCGGGTCCATGAGTTCGGCCTCACGCGGCCCGATGCCGAAGAAGCCCGCGTCGAACATCTCGATGTCGTCGAGCACGCCGCGCGCGCGCACGTAGGCGGGATCCGCGCGCAGGCTCTCCGGGATCGAGGGATCGAGTTCCGCCGACTCGAAACGTCGCACGGTGTCACGGCCCTCGAGCAGATTGCGCCAGAGTTCCTCGACGTCCGCAGCACCGGGGAACCGACCCGCCATGGCGACGACGGCCACCGGCTGGTGCGAGCGGTCCGCCACAGCCCGACGCGGAGCAGCCACCGCCGCCAGCGCGCCGCCGCGCCGCTGCAGCGCGACCAGCCCCGCCGCCGTGGGCTCGCGGAAGAAACCCGTCGCCGTGACGGCAGAAAGGCCGGCGTCCTGCAGGCGGGGCAGCGCACGCATCACGAGCAGCGAGCTGCCACCCAGTTCGAAGAAGTGGTCGTGCCGGCCCACCCGGTCGATGCCGAGGACGGCGGCAAGGATCCGGCACACCCCGGCCTCGAGCGCGTCGGCGGGCTCGACGTAAGGCTGGACGAGATCCGGCCGGCGGCGCGCGGGCGCCGGCAACGCCAGCCGGTCGGTCTTCTTGTTCGGCAGAAGCGGTATGGCCGCCAGCGGCACGATGTGCGCGGGAACCATGTAGTCGGGGAGGCGTGCGGCCAGGTGCCCGCGAAGCGCGGCTTCGGCAACCGGCGCGCCGTCGAACACGACGTAGGCAGCGAGCCGCGGGTCACCGGGCACGTCCTCGCGGACCATGGCGACGGCCTCGCGGATGCCGCCAAAGGCGACGAGCTGCGACTCGATTTCCCCGAGTTCGATCCGGTAGCCGCGCAGCTTGACCTGATGGTCGATGCGGCCCGTGACTTCCAGTTCGCCGTCCTCGCGCCAGCGCCCGCGGTCGCCCGTGCGGTACAGGCGCGCGCCCTCGACGCCGGAGAACGGATCCGGCACGAAGCGCTCTGCCGTGAGCTCGGGTCGTGCCAGGTAACCCAGCGCCACGCAGTCGCCGCCGATGAAGATTTCGCCGCGGATGCCCACGGGACAGGGATTGCGGTCCGCGTCGAGCACCCACACGGAGGAATTCGCAATGGGATGGCCGATCAGCACGCCGGCGGCGGGATTCGCCACCCGCCAGAACGTCGCGTAGCCGGTCTCGCTGGGACCGTACCCGTTCCACGCCGCGCCGCCGCCAGCGATCATCTCGGTCGCCAGCGCTGGCGGCAACGGCTCACCGGCGGAAACCATGGTGAAACCGGGGCGGGAGCGCCAGCCCGCCTCGATGAGCATTCGCCAGGTGGCAGGCGTGGTCTGCAGGAACGTGCCGCCGACCTCGACCAGCCGGCGCGCCAGTGCCCGGCCGTCGCGCGCCTCGTCGCGACTCGCGACGAAGTTCCGCGCCCCGACGACGACCGGCAGCATGAGTTCGTAGAAGTGCATGTCGAACGACAGCGTCGTCACCGCGACGACGACGTCATCCGCCGAGATTCCCGGCTCGCGCGCAATGCTGACCAGGAAATTCACCGCCGAGCGGTGGTGGATGCGGACTCCCTTCGGACGGCCGGTGGAGCCCGAGGTGTAGACCACGAAGGCGTCGTCCATCGCGCCCGCCGCACGCGCGTCGCGGGGCAGCCTGGACGATGGCGCCGAAGCGAGCGGGTCGGTGCCGGCGTCCACCACCAGCAGCCGATCCGACGGCAGCGCAAACCGGTCGACGAACGCAGCCTGCGTCACCACCGCGGCAAGTGCCGCATCCTGCGACATGAACTGCAGCCGGTCAGGGGGAAACGCGGGATCGAGGGGCACGTAGCCGGCGCCGGACTTCATCACCCCGAGCAGCGCCGCGAGCATCTCGACGCCACGCTCGAGGCTGATGCCCACCAGGCTGCCGCGGGCGATGCCGCGGGCGCGCAGCGCGTGCGCGTAGCGGTTGGCTCGCGCCTCGAGCTCGGCGTAGGTCCACACCGTGTCCGCGTCGGAGGTTGCGACCCGGCCGGGCGTCCTGTCGACCTGGGCCTCGAAGAGTTCGTGGGCCGCCGACTCGCGCGGATACTCCGTCGCCGCCGGCTGCAGCGCCCGCAGGCGCCGCAACTGCGCCGCGCCGGCCCACGGCAGGCGGCCGACAGCGGTCTCACCGGCAGCTCCGGCGACGCCCTCGAGAAGCGTGGCGAGTGCGGCGAGCCATGCCTGCGCCGACGACTCGTCCAGGGCGGCAGCGTTGTATGCCGCCAGCAACCCGGGCGACTCGCCCGCCGCGCGGAACCGGATTCGCAGATCGGCAGCGGGCTCGCCATCGATGGGCGCCACGTCATCGACCTCGGGATCAAGCACCAGC
>JBIIDW010000264.1:0-4233 GCA_044238215.1 Steroidobacteraceae bacterium | reverse complement strand
AGCAGGGCGGTGGCGAACGCGGCAGCGAGCGGGCGGAGCCGTCCGTGGACAGAACGAGGAGCAGACATGCTGGAATCCCTCCCTTGGTGCATGGCGCAGCCAGATTCTAGCGGCAACCCCCCCCGGTCCATCAACGGCCGTACTCGCAGTAATCCTCACGCTCGACCAGATCATAGGTAAAGAGGAACTTGGCCATGCCGGTCAGCACGGCCATGGTGACCCCCAGCTCGACGATCTGGCGGTCGTCGAAATGGCGGCGCAGGTCGGCGTAGAGTTCGGGGCCCAGCGTGCCGCCGGGCTTGCCCAGCGACATCTCGCCCGCCAGGCGCAGCGCCGCGCGCTCCGCCTCGTCCCAGCAGCCAGCGTCCGGATCGTCGATGGCGGCCAGCTGGGGCTCGCTGAGCCCCGCGGCGAGGGCGTCGAGCCGGTTCCCGCGGTTGCAGAACGCGCAGCCGTGCAGCGTCGACAACCGGAAGCGGATCAGCTCCTTGATGCGAACCGGCACCGCGCCACCGTGGAACACCCGCCGGTAGAAGTCCGCGTACCAGTCGAAGACATCCGGCGCGTGCCCCATCACGCCGACGAAGGTCGCGTCGCCACGGATGCGCTGCGCCCGGTCATGCGACTCGCGCATGGCTTCGGGAAGCTCGTCGCGCTGGAGCGGTGGAACCTGTGGCTGCGGCATCATGCGGGGCACCCCTCTGGATCGGCGCCGCCGGAGCCGGCGGCGATGCCGAGCGTATACTGCCGGCCCCTGATGGTCACCGCGGCAATCCGATGCGCCAGGTCTGGCTGCTGACGCTCGCGCAGGCGCTCGCGGCCTGCGGGACCATCGTGCTGATCTCGTTCGCCGGCATCGTCGGCACCCACATCGCGCCGGCGCCGGCACTGGCCACGCTGCCGCTGTCGATGTCCGTCGTCGGCGTGGCGGCCACCTCGCTGCCGGCGGCGCTGCTGATGCAGCGCATCGGCCGCCGCAGGGCGTTCATCGGCAGTGCGCTCGCGGCGGCCGTCGGCGCGCTGCTGGCGGCCTGGAGCATCGCCCAGTCGGCATTCTGGGGACTCTGCGCGGCGGCGCTGCTGCTCGGCTCCAACATGGCCTTCGTGCACCAGTACCGGTTCGCGGCCGTCGAGCACGTGCCGCCCGCGCGCGCCGGCAAGGCGGTGGCGACCGTGATGCTGGGCACGCTCGTCGCCGCCGTGGTCGGCCCGGCGCTGGGCCAGGCGGCCAGAGACCTCGGCGGCTGGCCGGAATTCACCGGCAGCTTCGTGGTGCTCTCCGGCCTGCTGCTCGCCGCGGCGGCCGTGCTGACCCGGATCGAGGATGCGCCGGTCAAGGCACCGGCCCCGCTCGGCGTCGGGCAGGCGCCGCTGCGCGACATCCTCGGCCGGCCGGCCTATCGCTTCGCGGTGCTCTGCGCCCTCACCTCATACGCGGTCATGAGCTTCATCATGACCGCCACGCCGCTCAGCATGCACGTTCACGACGGATTTTCGAGCGCGGCCACGACCTCGGTTATCACCGCCCACCTGCTGGGGATGTACCTGCCGTCGCTGGCGAGCCCGCTGATCGTCGCGCGGCTCGGCGTACCGCGCATGATCACCGCCGGCGTCGCGATCAACCTCGGCTGCATTGCCATCGCGGCGTTCGCCGGCCACGCCTACCTGCACTACTTTTCGGCGCTGGTGCTGCTCGGCCTCGGCTGGAACCTGATGTTCGTCGCGGCGACCACGCTGCTGACGGCAACCTACGCACCGGCCGAGCGCTTCCGTGCCCAGGGCTTCAACGACCTCGCGGTATTCGGTTCCCAGGCGGTGGCCTCGCTGCTGGCCGGCACCGCGATCGAGACGATCGGCTGGGAGTGGCTCAACCTCGCCACCGTGCCGCTGCTGCTGTGGGTGCTGTGGCGTGCGCGGGGCCTCGGCGACCCTCAGCGGGCCGCCGCCGCGGCGTCGAGCCGCAGCACTCGTCCCGAGTCCACCAGCAGGTAGACGGCGCCCTCGGGACCCTGCCGCACGTCGCGGACCCGTTCGTCGATCCCGATACGCTCCTCGGCACGGACCTGACCGTCCGCGCCCAGTTCCAGCCTCGCCAACTGCTTCGCCGCGAGCGCGCCGACCAGCACGCTGCCCCGCCAGCCGGGAATCGCGTCGGCCGTGTAGAAGGCCAGCCCCGACGGGCCGATCGACGGAACCCAGTAGTGAACGGGCTGTTCCATGCCGGGCTTCGCCGTACCCTCGCCGATCGCGGGGCCCGAGTACTCGCGCCCGTAGGTGATCACCGGCCAGCCGTAGTTGCGGCCGGCGCGCGCGACGTTGAGTTCGTCGCCGCCGCGCGGCCCGTGCTCGTGCGTCCACAGTTCGCCGGTGGCCGGGTGCAGTGCGGCGCCCTGCACGTTGCGGTGCCCCCAGGACCAGATCTCCGGCCGCGCGCCCGCCCGGCCGGCGAACGGATTGCCAGCCGGGATGCTGCCGTCCGGGTTGATCCGCAGGACCTTGCCGATGTGCGTCGACAGATCCTGCGCGAGCGCCCGCTGGCTGCCGCGGTCGCCGAGGGTCACGTAGAGGCGACCCTCGCGATCGAACACCAGGCGGGATCCGAAATGCTGGCGGGTGTCGAAGGCGGGCTCCTGCCTGAAGATGACGCGCAGGCCCTCGAGCCGGTTGCCGGTGAGGCGCGCACGCGCCACGGCCGTGCGCGCCTTGCCGTCGACGGGCTCCGAGAAGCTGAGGTAGACCAGACCGTTGGAGGCAAACGCCGGGTCGAGTGCGACGTCGAGCAGTCCGCCCTGGCCATTGGCGAACACTGCCGGCACGCCCTCGACCGGCGCCGACACGCGCCCCGTGCCGTCGATCCGCCGCAGCCGCCCGGGCCGCTCCGTGACGAGCATGCCGCCGCCGGGCAGGAACGCCATGCCCCAGGGGATCTCGAGGCCGCTGGCCACCTCGGTGACGCGCAGGGCGCCGCGCTGGGTGGCGATGGTGCGGTCAGCTGCCGATGCCGCAACGACCATGCCGGCCAGGGCGAGGACGGACGCGAATCTTGCGAACGATGACATCCCTGTCTCCTGCGTATTCACTCGAGCGCGGGAAATACCGCGACGTGGTACTGACCGGTGCCGGCGCGGATCGGCTTCACCACCTGCTGGTACTCCTCCGAGTGCCAGAACGCGCGCAAGGCCTCCAGCGACGGCCACGACGATACCACCAGCCTCTGGTGCGCCGGCCACTCGCCCTCGAGCAGCTCGAGCGGTCCACCGCGCATGACGTAGGTGCCGCCGTGGCGCTCGACGAGTTCGATCACGCGGCGGCTGTATTCCATCACCGCCGGCGTGAAGGTCGGGATGTCGGCGATGACGACCATGTAGTGGCGCATGATCCGCTCCGTCTGTGCGTCAGCCCGGGCGGCCGACGGCGTCCAGGATCCTGACGAGTTCCGCAACCGGCAGCTGCCCGGGAGCCGACGCCGAGCGCCCGGCCGCGAAGGTCAGTGCCGAGCCGAAGGCCGCGCCGAACACGCGACTGGCCAGTCCGGCCTGCCCCATCGCGATGCCGATCACCGGGATCGGCAGTTCGCGCGCCGCGGCCTCGGTCGCTGCCAGCAACGCCAGCACGTCGCGCGGGCCCGCCGGCATCACCGCGACCTTCGCTGCGTCCGCACCGAGTTCAGCGGCACGGCGGAAGCGCGCGAGGATCTGCGGCTCGGGCGGCGTACCGGCGAACTCGTGAGAGGAGCCGATCACGCGCGTGCCCGCGGTCCGCGCGGCGGCCCGGACGGCCGACACCGCCGCTTCCCCGACCGCAATCTCCACGTCCACGTAATCGGCTGCGCCACTGCGGGCGAGCGCCTCCAGCACGGCCAGGGACTGCCTTTCGGTGAGTCCCGTCTCCCGCCCGCCCTCGCGCGCGGAGCGCAGCGTGGCGATCAGAGGCACGTCGCCGAGGGCTGCGCGCAGGCTGGCGGCGGCGGCCTCGGCCTGGCCGGGGATGCCGAGGTCGGAAAGGCCGTCTGCGCGCCACTCGACGACGTCGGCGCCCGCAGCGATCGCCGCGCGCGCCTCCGCCACGAGCTCCGCGACGCCGGGGCCGAGCAGCGACACGCACACGGCCGGCACGCGCCCTCCGGCCACGGCGCCGCGACGCGCCTGCAGCGGGCGCGCAAGCGTCGCCGTGGCGTCAGCTGGCGGGGAGGATGCGGCCGGGACCATGTGCCGAAGTGTAGCGAACGGATCC
>JBIIDW010000262.1:0-4264 GCA_044238215.1 Steroidobacteraceae bacterium | reverse complement strand
CGGTTTCTCCTACCCCGGGTCGCAGCGCGTCGACCTGCTGGCGGTGCGCGTCGAGGGCCGGGGCCCGCGTGCGCAGGCGCTGCCGGCGCCGGTGCTGCCCGCCTCCGGATCGCCGGCACGCCCGGCGGGCTCGCGCCGCGCCGCCATGCTCGGGCCTGCGGACTGGCGCGACGTGCCCGTGTACCCGCGTGCGGCGCTGCCCGAGGGCTGGCAGGCCGCGGGGCCGCTGTTCGTCGACCAGTACGACACGACCACCGTGGTGCTGCCGGGCCAGTCGGTGCGCGTCGATCCGCTGGGCAACCTGATCATCGAGAGGACTGCCGCATGAGCACCGCCGCCGCACCGCCTACCGCGGGCCTGTACGAACACTGGTACGGCGCTGCCGACCTCGAAGGCGCTCTGCGCTACTGGCGCCAGCTCGGCTACGAGGAGTCCGCGCGGGGCGCGCTGGACGCGGACGCTGCCGGACGCCTGTACGGGGTCCAGGCGCCGCTGCAGTCGCTGCGACTGCGCCACCGCAGCACCGACCGCCAGGGCCTGGTGCGCGTGCTGTGTTTCGACGGGCCCTGCGGGCCGGGCCTCGGCTTCGCCCACGCGCTGGCGCTGGGCAGCCGCTGGAGCGGCTTCTACACGCGCGACATCCTCGCCGTGCAGGACGCCTATCGCGACGAGGCGGCGCTCGGCACGGCGAACTGGAAGGTCAGCGACGTCGCGCGCCTGTTCATCACGGCCGCGACCCCGGGGTTCTACAGCCCCTTCGTCGGCATCCGCGAGAGCACGGTGACCGGCCCGGAGCATCGTCACGCCTTCCTGCAGCGTGTGGGCTTCGACCGGCCGGGGTTCGGCACCTTCGCCGAAGGCACGCCGCTGCCGGTCTGCGAGAGCACGCACGGCAACGTGGTGATTCCCGACCTCGCGGCGCACGAATTCCACGCCACCGGCCTCGGGCTCGTCGTGCAGACCCCCGTGCAGCGCATCGACTGGAGCAACACCGCCGTGCGCCGCTCGCTGGCGTTGCAGGAGGGTGAGGCGTTCTCGGTCATCGTCTATCACACGGCCGGTGAGCCTACCGGCTTCCTGCGCGTCTACGCGCCGCACGACCCGCGGCCCGACCTGCGCGCGGCGTCGCGCCCGGGCCAGCGGGGCAACATCGGCTACACGCTGCGCTATCCGGCCGGTTCGCTCGACGCCCGGCGCGCGGCGGTCGCCGCCGCCGGCGCTGCCCACCTCACGGTGGTCTCGGCCAATGAATTCGGCGAGCGCAGCTTCTCCTTCGACGCGCCGGACGGTACTTTCTGGAACCTGCTGGAGGAGCCGCGATGAGAGCCATCGTCCTCGCCGAGAACTGCGCGCCCGACGCGCTGCGCATCACCGACGTGCCCCGGCCTGATCCCGCGGCGGGCCAGGTGCGCATCCGCGTCGCCTACTGCGCGCTGAACCCGCTCGACACCCACGCCCGTGCGGGGCGCATCAAGTGGGGCGTGCCGGCGCTGCCGTTCACTTTGGGCTACGAGTACGCCGGCCGTGTCGACGCCGTCGGCGAGGGCGTCGATGCCGCGTGGATCGGCCGCCGGGTCGCCGTGTTCGGCTGCTGGGGCGGCTGCGCCGACTACGCGGTCGCGCCGGTCGCCGAACTGCGCGAGGTGCCCGACGGCCTCGACTGGGCGATGGCCTGCTGCTTCTTCACCTGCGCCTTCACCAGCTGGCACCTCGTGCACACGGCCGGCCAGGTGCGCCCGGGCCAGGTCGTCGTCGTGCACTCCGCCGCCGGCGCCGTCGGCCTGATGACCACCCAGATCCTCAAGGAGGCGGGCGCCGTCGTCATCGGCCTGGTCAGCACGTCCGCACGCGCCGAGTGGGCGCGCCGGTTCGGCGCCGACCACCTGGTCGCGACCCTCGAGCAGCCGTTCGAGAAGGCGGTGCGCGAGCTCACGGGCGGGCGGGGCGCCGACCTGATCATCGACGGCGTGCAGGGTCCCGACGCGCCGAAGAACCTGCTGTGCCTGGCGCCGTTCGGCCGCGTGATCTACATCGGCGCCACCGGCGGGCAGGCGCCGCCGGTGCCGGTCGGCCAGCTCGTCGGCGGCTCGATCGGGGTGCAGGGCTTCGTGGTCCAGCACGCCATGGCGGTCACGCGCGGCAGCGAGGCCGCCGGCATCCACGCGGCGCTGGTGTCCGGCCGCTGGAAGCTGCCGATCAACCCGCCGGGTGAGCTCGCCGACGTGGGCCGCCTGCATGCCGCGTTCGAGGCCCGGCAGCTGCTCGGCAAGACGGTGATCCGCGTCGGCGGCGACGGCATCTGAGGAGCCCGGTCGTGGAGCGTCGTCTGGTCGCGATGCTCGACGACCTGGTCGCGGACTGGTCGCGCGAGCGCCCCGATCTCGACCTGTCGCACAAGCAGGTCGTCTATGCGCTCTACATCGTCGCGACGCTGCTCACCCGCAACGCCGATGCCGTGCTGGCGCCCTGGAAACTCAACTTCAACAGCTTCGGCGTGCTGGCGACGCTGCGCCGCGGCGGCGCACCGTTCGAACGTGCCTCGGGAGAGCTCGCCGAGGCGCTGGGCTTCACCGCGGGCGGCATGTCCAACCTGCTGCGGCGGCTCGAGAAACTCGGCTACGTCACGCGCGCGCGCAGCGCCACCGACGCGCGCGGCGTGCGCGTGCGCCTGAGCGCGGCCGGGCGGCGCGTGGTCGACGAGGCGCTGAAGGCGGTGGCGCGCAGCGAGGCGCGGCACATCGGCAGCGTCGGCGCGGTCGAGCGCCGCCGCCTCTACCGCGGCCTGCGCACCCTCATCGACTCCTTCGCGGACGGGTGAAGGGCGCCCGGTCCGGTCTCCCGCGGCGGGGCGCATTGCAAAACCGGCATCGTGCTGATATTCGGTCTCCTCCGGTCAACGGACCGAAGCCGAGGACGCCTCGACCACATGCCTGCCGCAAGGACGCTCTACGACAAGATCATCGACCTGCATCGCGTGGCCTCGCTGAACGACGTGCGTGGCCCGGGTGAGTCCCTGCTGCTCTACATCGATCGCACGGTCCTGAACGAGTACACCAGTCCCCAGGCGTTCAGTGGGCTTCGGGAGGCGGGGCGCGCGCTGTGGCGTCCTGCGGCTGCGCTCGGTGTGGTCGATCACGTGAACTCCACCGCACCCGACCGGACCCTCGGGGTGAGTGACCCCGGCGCGCAGCGCCAGATCGAGTACTTCCTCGAGAACGGGCGCGACTTCGGTGTCGAGATCTTCGACGTCATGCACAGGCGCCAGGGCATAGAGCACGTCGTCCTGCCGGATCTCGGCTGGGTGCTGCCCGGAATGGTGATCGCCGCCGGGGACAGCCACACCACGACATACGGTGCGTTCGGGACGGTGGGATTCGGGATCGGCACCTCCGACATCGAACACCTGCTCGCCACGCAGTGCCTGGTTTACCGCAGGTTGAAGTCGATGCGTGTCCAGGTCGATGGCCGACTGCCCCTCGGGGTGACACCCAAGGACCTGATCATGGCGGTCGTTCGGCAGGTCGGTGCGGACGGTGCCGTGGGCCATGCCATCGAGTTCACGGGCGAGGCCATCGAGTCGATGGGTGTCGAAGGGCGGATGACGATCTGCAACATGGCCGTCGAATGCGGCGCGAGGGTGGCCTTGATGCCGCCCGATGAGCGGGTGCTGGCGTATGTCGTCGGGCGCGAGCGCGCGCCCCGGCCCGCGCAGATGGATCGGCTGAGGCAGAGGCTCGCGACCCTGCAGACGGACCCCGGTGCCCACTTCGACAAGGACGTGCGCCTGCGCGCCGACGACGTGCCACCGATGGTGACCTGGGGGACCAGCCCGGATCAGGCAGGCGCCATCACCGGCACCGTCCCCGATCCTCGCGAGCTCCCCGGAGAGGAGAGTCGCAATCTGCGGCGTGCCCTCGACTACATGGGGCTGGAGCCGGACATGCGCCTCGACCGGATCCGCATCGACCGCGCCTTCATCGGTTCGTGCACGAACGCACGCCTGTCCGACCTCCGTGATGCGGCACGAATCCTCGTCGGGAGGCGGGTGGCACCTGGCGTGCGCGCGATGGTGTCGCCGGGAAGCTCGACGGTGCGGCGCGAGGCCGAGGCCGAGGGCCTCGACCGTATCTTCATCGAAGCGGGCTTCGAATGGCGCCAGGCGGGGTGCTCGATGTGCCTGGCCATGAACGACGACGTGCTGGCGCCGGGGGAACGCTGCGCTTCCAGCACGAACCGGAACTTCGAGGGGCGCCAGGGTAGCGGC
>JBIIDW010000261.1:0-4276 GCA_044238215.1 Steroidobacteraceae bacterium | reverse complement strand
TGAGGATGCGGCGCCTGACGGTCGCCGGGACTTTCGAGTCCGGGATGTTCGAATTCGATCGCGGGCTTGCGCTGGTCAACGTCGCCGACGCGGCGCGCCTGTACCGGCTGGGTTCCGGCGTGACCGGCATCCGCCTCGCGCTCGAGGATCCGTTCCGGGCGCCGCAGCTCGTGCGCGAGCTTGCCGTGTCGCTCGGTGGCGGCTTCTTCATCAGCGACTGGACCCGAAATCATGCGAATTTCTTCCGCTCGATCGAGCTGACCAAGTCGCTGATGTTCGTCATCCTGCTGATGATCGTCGGCGTGGCAGCCTTCAACATCGTCGCCACGCTCGTCATGATCGTGAAGGAGAAGCAGCCGGACGTGGCCATCCTGCGCACGCTCGGCGCGGGTCCGCGCAACGTGCTCGGCGCGTTCGCGATCCAGGGCACGCTCATCGGCCTCGCTGGCACCGCGGCCGGCGCAGCGCTCGGCGTGCTGTTCGCGCGCAACGTCGAGTCGATCGTCCACGGGCTCGAGGCGCTGTTCGGCGTGCAGTTTCTCGACGCGCGCATGTACTTCATGAGCGACCTGCCGGCCTACGTGGAGTGGGGCGACGTCGCGCGGATCTGCGGAGTGGCGTTCGCCCTGTGCGCTTGCGCCACCATCTACCCGGCCTGGCGGGCGTCGCGCATCCAGCCGGCGGAGGCCTTGCGGAATGACTGACTCTGCACCCCATCACCCGGCGCTCCCGGTCCTCGAGGCCCGCGGCGTCCGTCGCGAGTTCCGCCAGGGGCCGGCCGTGCTCGCCGTTCTGGCGGGGGTCGACCTGTCGATCGTCGCGGGCGAGCGCATCTCGATCGTCGGGTCGTCCGGGTCCGGCAAGACCACGCTGCTGCAGATACTCGGCGGCCTGGACCGGCCGACGTCGGGGCGCGTGACGGTGGCGGGCGAGGACATACACGCTCTCGATGAAACCGCGCGCGGCGCGCTGCGCAACCGCGCGATCGGCTTCGTCTACCAGTTCCACCACCTGCTGCCGGAGTTCACGGCGCTGGAGAACGTCGCGATGCCCTTGCTGGTGCGGCGCGTGCCTCCCCGCGAGGCCCGGTCGGCCGCGGGTGCGCTGCTGGACAGGGTCGGGCTCGGCGCGAGGCTGGACCACAAGCCGCACCAGCTGTCCGGCGGCGAGCGGCAGCGCGCGGCAGTGGCTCGCGCGCTGGTCACCGCTCCCGCGCTGGTCCTCGCCGACGAACCCACGGGTAACCTGGATGGCCGGAACGCCGAACAGGTTTTCGAACTGCTGCTCGAGCTCAACCGCGAGCGTGGCACCAGCCTGGTCATCGTCACCCACGACCTGCGGCTTGCGGCGCGCATGGACCGCGTGCTGACCCTGGCCGACGGGATTCTGCACGAAAAGGCCAGATCCGCAGCTTGATGGTTCGCAGCCCGCAGCCGTAATGCTGCGGGCATGTCACTCCGGAATTTCAGGCGCGCATCGCGGCCGCAGGGCCTGCCGGCGATGACCGGGTTCGCGGTTCTCGCCGGAAGCTGCACCGCGCTGTTCGGTCCGATCGCTCCCGGTGCCGCGCAGCTGGCGTGCTGTGTCGCGGCCGGCGCCTGCGCGTTCGCGCTGCGCCGCCCCCTCGCGCTGGCATTCTGTCTGGGACTGCTCCTGACGCTCCTCGCGTGCCGCGCGGAGCTCGCGATGCGCTGGCCTGCCGACGAGAGCGGCGTGCTGGTCGTTGCGCAGGTGAAGGTCGAGTCCATCCCCGTCGAGCGGGCAGGGGTGTTGCAGTTCGACGGCTCCGTTCGGGTCGAGGCGCCGCAGCGCCTCGCCCGCACGCTGCGCGCCCGCGTCCACTGGCGCGGTGCGACGCCAGGGGGGCCGCGAGCAGGCGAAACGTGGCGGCTGCTGATGCGGCTCGACACCGTCCAGTCGCGTCGCAACCCCGGCGCTGCCGACCGCGAGAGGCTGCTGTTCCGCGACCGGATCCACGCCATGGCCGCGGTGCTGCCGTCGCCCATGAACCGCGCAGTGCAGCGGGAGCGGCCCTCGCTGCCGGGCCTGCGCGCCGGCATTGCCGACCTGATCCGCGACGTGGTGACCGATCGTGACGCCGCGGCGCTGGTCGCGGGGCTGGCGGTCGGCGTGACTGGGCAGATCAGCCGCGAGCAATGGCGGGTCTTCGGCGCGACGGGCACGACGCACCTGGTCGCGATCTCCGGGCTGCACGTGACCATGTTCGCGTGGCTGGCAGCAGCGTTGGCGAGGCGCTCCTGGCGCCTGGGCGGAAGGGTCGCGCTGCGTGTCGACCGCGAACCATTCGCGCTGCTCGTCGGCGTGCTCTGTGCTGCCGGGTACGCCGTGCTGGCGGGTTTCGGCGTACCGACGCAGCGCACGCTGGCGATGCTCGCAGTCTGGAGTGCATTCCGGGTGATGGGCCGCGAGCAGGACGGAGCCAGGGTGCTCGGGATGGCGCTGCTGGCCGTGCTGGCGCTGGATCCCCTCGCGCCGTTGTCATCCGGGCTCTGGCTGTCGTTCGGGGCGATGGGGATGCTGTTGGCAGGCGAGAGCCTGGCGGCTGCCGCGCGCACGCGCGCCACGGCCGCGCCGGGCGTGCGCGCATGGCGTTGGCTGTCCGCCGCCATCGCCGAGCAGTGGCGCGTGACCGTCGCGCTCGCGCCGGCGACGCTGCTGCTGTTCTCCAGCGTGCCGCTGGCCGGACTCGCGGTGAACCTGGTCGCCATTCCGGTCTTCTCCTTCGTGCTGGTGCCGCTGGTCCTCGGGTCGCTGGCCGTGCTGCCGCTGCACCCTCCGCTCGGCTGGGCGGGGTGGCGCGCGGCAGAGTCGATCTACCTCGCCGGCTGGCCATGGCTGCAGGCGGCGGCCGACTGGAGCTGGGCGCAGTTGCAGGCCGCGCCCGGAGCGCTGGCGATCGGGGCCCTGGTCTTCGCGGTACCGTGGCTGCTGCTGCCGGCGCCGCCGTCGTTGCGCGCCGGCGCCGCCCTCGCGCTGTTGACCCTCGTGGCGGAGCCCGAGGTCCCCGTGGCGCCGGGCGAGGCGCAGGTGACGGTCCTGGACGCCGGCGACGGCATCGCCGTGCTGGTGCGAACCCGGCACCACGCGCTGCTGTACGAGACCGGCGCGGTGTACGGCGCGGGCGCATCGCGCATCGAGTCGCTGGTCCTTCCCGCCCTGCGCGCCGCGGGCATCCGCTCGCTCGACATGCTGGTGCTGGCGGCGTCCACGGCACACCGGGCGGAGGGTGCCGGTGCCCTGCTGGCATCGTGGCCGGTGGCCGCTGCGCGGGTCGGCGGACGCTGGCCTGGCGCTCCGCCGCCGCTGGCGGAGTGCGACGCGCGCGAGGGCTGGTACTGGGATGGCGTCGAGTTCGAGGTCAGGCCGGCGGTCGCATGGACGGGCGATGCTGCAACGCGCGCCCCGGGTGGGCCATCCTGCGTTCTGCGCGTGCGCGCCCACGGGGGAGATGCGTTGCTGCTCGCGTCGCAGCTCGATGCCGCCGAAGCGGCTGCACTGGCGGCGGAGCCCGCCCGGGTTCGCGCCGCCGTCGTGCTGGCGCCGCGCCGGGGCTCGCCCTCGGTCATGAACGCCGCGCTCGCCGCTGCCGTGGCGCCGCGCTGGGTGGTCGTCGGCGGCAGCCCGCCTGCGGCGGCGCGGCGCGAGTCCATTGCCAGGGCCTGGCGTGTCGGCGCAGGGCGCGTGCTGTCACCCGCCGATGCGGGCGCGCTGGCCTTCACGCTGCGCGGCGACGGTGTCGTCCGCCCGCAGCCCCCGGGCGCCGGGGCCTGGCCGTGGATCTGGCGCACCGCCATCCCTCCGGCTCGGCTATGATCTTGGCAGTTTCGTCCTGGGCTATCGTCGATGTGGGAAATCGTGCGGGCCGGCGGTCCGCTGATGTGGCCGATCATCCTCTGCTCCATCGTCGCGCTCGGCATCGTCGTCGAGCGTCTCTGGACGTTGCAGCACCGGCGGGTCATGCCCGAAGGGCTGCTCGAGAAGGTGTGGACCGTGGTCGAGTCGGACCAGGTCACCGACAAGGTCATCGCGTCGCTGCAGCGGAATTCGCCGCTGGGCAGGGTGCTGGCGGCCGGGCTGGCCAGCCGGCACCGGCCGCGGGAGCAGATCATGGAACGCCTCGAGGACACCGGGCGGCACGTCGTCCACGAACTGGAGCGCTTCCTCAATCCCCTCGGCACGATCGCCGGCGTGACGCCTCTGCTGGGCCTGCTGGGAACGGTCACGGGGATCATCAAGGCGTTCAATGCCATAAACG
>JBIIDW010000260.1:0-4280 GCA_044238215.1 Steroidobacteraceae bacterium | reverse complement strand
GTGCGCGACCTGGACGATGCGGCGAACGACGTCCGCGACCGGGTATCCCGGGTCGTGGCACAGCTGCCGCCGGAGGCCGATCCGCCGCAGGTCACCAAGGCGGACGCCATGGCCGACTCGGTCGTGACGCTCAGCTTCAACTCCGAGACGATGAGCCCCCTCGAGGTCACGGACTACGCCGAGCGCTACATCCTCGACCGCCTCTCGACGGTACCCGGCGTGGCGCGGGCGGTGCTGAGCGGCGCCCGGCGCCCGGCGATGCGGATCTGGCTCGACCGCCAGGCGCTGGCGGCGCGGCGCCTGACCGTGGCCGACATCGAGTCCGCGCTGCGGCGCGAGAACGTGCTGCTGCCGGCAGGGCGGATCGAGTCGCGAACCCGTGAATTCTCGCTCCGCACGGCCGTCGGGCTGGATACCGAAGAAGACTTCCGTGGTCTCGTCGTCGGGCGCGGCACCGACGGTCACCTC
Source organism: Steroidobacteraceae bacterium (assembly GCA_044238215.1). Lineage (GTDB taxonomy): Bacteria > Pseudomonadota > Gammaproteobacteria > Steroidobacterales > Steroidobacteraceae > UBA964. Next base: position 3,812 of record JBIIDW010000260.1, on the reverse strand, counting down.
GTGCGGCTGGGCGAAGTCGCCGACGTGCGCGTCGCGCCGGAGAACGACCGCACCCTGATGCGCACCAACGGACGCGCCGGGATCGGCATCCTCGTCGAGGCGCAGTCCAACGCGAACACGCTGGACGTGGTCCGCGACGTGCGCAGCGAAGTCGAGCGCCTGCGCAAGGAGTTGCCGGAGAGCGCCTCGCTGGTGGTGAACCTCGACAACGGCGACGCGATCGAGGCGGCGCTGCGCGAGGTGCTGCTGGCGATGGTGTTCGCGTTCGTCGCCGTGCTCGTGGTCATCTACGCCTTCCTCGGCTCGCTGCGCGCCACGCTGATCCCGGCGGTCACGATCCCCGTGTCCGTGATCGCCGCGTTCATGGCCATGCAGGTCCTCGGCTACTCGCTGAACGTGCTGACGCTGCTGGGCATCGTGCTGGCCATCGGCCTGGTGGTCGACGACGCCATCGTCGTGCTGGAGAACATCCACCGGCGCGCCGAACTCGGCGAATCGCCGATCGTGGCGGCGGTCAACGGCAGCCGGGAAATCGGCTTCGCGGTGATCGCCACGACGCTGACGCTGGCGGCCGTGTTCGTGCCCGTCTCGTTCCTGCCGGGAGACGTCGGCCGCCTGTTCCGGGAGTTCGGCCTGACCCTCGCGGCCGCGGTCCTGTTCTCGGCGGTGGTGGCGCTGACCCTGACGCCGATGATGGCCTCGCGCCTGCCGCCCCCGGGCGACCCGGGCGCGTCCGCCGGCTTCACCGGCGCGGTCGACCGCTTCTTCTCGGCGCTGGCGGGGCATTACGAGCGCCGGCTGCGGCAGCTGAACCGACGGCCCTGGCTGATCGTGGCGTCCGTGCTCGGACTCTCGCTCGCGGGCGTGCTGACCTTCCGCGCGCTGCCGGAGGAGTTCGCGCCGGCGAGCGACGGCGGCCGGATCTTCGTCAGCATGACGGCCCCGGAGGGCGCCAGCCTCGAGTACACGGAGGCCTACGGCCAGCGGCTGGAGAAAATCGCCGCCGTGCAGGTGGAGAAGGGCGACATCCGTCGCGTCACGCTGCGCGTGCCCGGCTCGTGGGACGGCACCGGCGCGGTCAACTCCGCGCGCCTGATCCTCACCCTCGCACCCTGGTCGGAACGCCGGCGCTCCGCGCAGGAGATCGCGCGCGAACTCACCGCGGAGCTGCGCCAGCTGCCCGGCGTGCGCACCAGCGTGCTGATCCCGGGCGGCCTGCGAGCGAGCTGGGGCTCCCCGGTCGAGGCCGTCATCGGCGGGCCCGACTACGAGCAGCTCGCCGTGTGGTCGGAGCGCCTCGTGGCGCTGGCGGAAGCCAACCGCGGCCTGGTCGGCGTCGACAACAGCTACAAGCCCCGCAAGCCGCAGATCCGCGTCGCGCTCGACCGCGACCGCGCGGCGGACCTCGGGGTGTCGCTGCAGACGGTCGGTCGCACGCTGGAGACGGTGCTCGGTTCGCGCATCGTCACCACCTACCTCGACCGTGGCCGCGAGTACAACGTGGTGCTGCAGGGTCGCGAGGACGACCGGGCGACGCCGACCGACCTCGCCAACATCCAGGTACGCTCCGACACCACCGGCGAGCTCGTGCCGCTGGCGAGCGTCGTGCGGCTGGAGGAGACCGCCGGCGCCACCCAGCTGAGCCGGTTCAACCGCCTGCGCGCCGTCGAGGTCAAGGCGAGTCTCGCGCCCGGATACACCATGGGCGAGGCCGTGGCCTGGTTCGAGAACACCGTACGCAAGGAGTTGCCCGCCGGCGCCCGACTGATGTGGGACGGCGACTCGGGGGACTACGTGCGCAGCAGCGGCCAGCTCTACCTGACGTTCCTGTTCGCCGTCCTGATCGTGTTCCTGGTGCTGGCGGCGCAGTTCGAGAGCTTCGTGCACCCGGCGATCGTCATGGTCACGGTGCCTCTCGCGCTGCTCGGCGCGGTGTTCGGCCTCAAGCTGCACGGGCTCAGCATCAACATCTTCAGCCAGATCGCGGTGATCATCCTGATCGGCATCGCCGCCAAGAACGGCGTGCTGATCGTCGAGTTCGCGAACCAGTTGCGCGACCGCGGCATCGAGTTCGGCGAAGCGATCATCCAGGGGTCCTCGACCCGGCTCCGCCCCGTGCTGATGACCAGCCTTTGCACCGCGATCGGGGCGCTGCCGCTGATGTTCGCCACCGGCGCGGGAGCCGAGCAGCGACGGCCCATCGGCGTCGTCGTCTTCTACGGCACCCTGCTGTCGGTGTTCCTGACGCTGCTCGTGGTGCCCGCGGTGTACTCGCTGGTGGCCCGACGCACGCCGCCGAGCGGCCACCGGTCGCGCCTGGTCGACAGGATGCTCGGCAACGCGACGCCCGCCGCGCTATAGCTCGGGATTCGGCAGCGCGTGGAAGGCGTGGCGCAGGCTGTCGCTCCAGCCCGAGCGGATCATGCGGAAGTAAGCGTCGTCGGCGCCGATGTTGCGGTGGGTGAGCACCCGCAGTGCATCGCGGCGCATGACGAGCAGGTCGAGCGGCGGCCCGACCGAGAGGTTCGAGCGGATCGTCGAGTCCATCGAGATCAGCGCGCACTTCACCGCCTCGGCCAGGCTCGTCGAGCGGCTGACCACCCGGTCGATGATGGGCTTGCCGTACTTCGCCTCGCCGATCTGGAAGTACGGCGTGTCGAGCGTGGCCTCGATGAAGTTGCCGGCGGCGTAGACGTGGAACAGCCTCGGGGGCTCGCCGCGCACCTGGCCGCCCAGGATGAACGCGGCGTTGAAGTCGATCCCGTGTTCCTTGAGCGCGGCCGCGTCGTGGGCGTGCACCTGGCGTAGCGCGTCGCCGACGAGAGTCGCCGCATCGAACAGGCTGGGCACGGTGAAGAGGCCGGCGTGCGCGTCGGGGTGATCGAGCTGCGTCTGCAGGATGTGCAGCACGGACTGCGTGATCGCGAGGTTGCCGGAGGTCATCAGCACGATGACGCGGTCGCCGGCTTTCTCGAAGACGTGCAGCTTGCGGAAGGTGTTGATCTGGTCGACTCCCGCGTTGGTCCGGGAGTCGGCGAGGAACACCATGCCGGTGTCCAGCAGGGTAGCGACGCAGTAGGTCATGCCCGATTCTACTGCTGGGCCTGCCGCTGCTGCAGCAGCCTGGGACGAGACGCCTCGCGCGCGGGCGCGCCGGGCCGCGCCGTGACCGCGACCCGCGCGGTCATCGTCTCGGCGCCGCCGCCGCGGCGGACCCCGCGGACGGGGCAGGCGTCCATGTAGTCGCGGCCGACCGCCAGCCGGCAGTGGCGAGGGCCGCCAGGCAGCCGGTTGGTCACGTCGATGCTGAACCAGACCTGCTCGGCCTCGAGCCAGACGTCGGTCCACGCGTGGCTCGCGATGTGCCCCTGGTCGTCGGTCAGCAGGTAGCCGCTGACGTAGCGGCCCGGCACGCCGAGCGCACGCAAGCAGGCCAGCATCACGTGCGCGTGGTCCTGGCACACGCCGCGGCCGAGCGAGAAGGCGTGCGCCGCGGTGTCGGTCACGTCGGTCGAGCCCGATTCGTAGGCCATCGCGCTGCGCACCGCCAGCGCGAGCGCCAGCGCCTCGTCGCGGCCGAAACGTGCGGCACGGTGCGTCGCGGCAAACGCACGCAGCGGCGCGTCGGTGCGCGTCAGCGCGGTCTCCGGCAGGTAGACGAGCGGCGACAGTCGACCGCGGTCGGCGAGCGACGAGCCTGCGACCTCCTCGGTCTCGACCACGCCCTCGACGACGATGCGGATCTCGTCGTGCGGTTCGTCGAGCGTCAGCAGGTGGACGACGTTGCCGTGCGCATCTACCTGCGGCGCCTG
>JBIIDW010000333.1:0-3675 GCA_044238215.1 Steroidobacteraceae bacterium | reverse complement strand
GACCTGGGTGGTGACGGTCAGCCCGTCCACGAAGTCCTGGAACTTCAGGAAGCCCGCGACCTCCGAGACGACCGGGTGCGTGTGCGGATCCCAGGTCGCGACGGTCTGGCCCGCCGCCACCAGCGCACCCTCCTTCAGGGTGATCTGCGCGCCGTACGGGATCTTGTAGCGCTCGCGCTCGCGGCCAAACTCGTCGACCACGCCGATCTCTCCCGACCGCGAGACCGCGACCAGGTAGCCCTTCTCGTGGGAGACGGTCTTGACGTTGTGGAACCGCAGCGTGCCCTTGTTGCGAACCTCGACGCTCGAGGCCGCCGCAGCCCGCGAGGCCGCGCCGCCGATGTGGAAGGTGCGCATCGTCAGCTGCGTGCCGGGCTCACCGATCGACTGGGCAGCCATGACGCCGACCGCCTCGCCGATGCTGATGATGCGCCCGCGCGCGAGGTCACGGCCGTAGCAGGTGGCGCAGACGCCGTAGCGCGTCTCGCAGGTGATCGGCGAGCGCACGAGAACCTGATCGACACCCTCCTGCTCGAGCAGGCGCACCAGGCGCTCGTCGATCAGCGTGCCGGCGGCGATCAGCACCGTGCCCGGCGCGCCGGGCTTGATGATGTCCTCGACGAGGACGCGGCCGAGCACGCGCTCGCCGAGTCCCTCGACCACGTCGCCACCCTCGACGAGCGGCGTCATCGTCAGGCCGTTGCGGGTCCCGCAATCGGTCTCCGTGACCACGAGGTCCTGGGCCACGTCGACGAGGCGACGCGTCAGGTAGCCCGAGTTGGCGGTCTTCAGCGCCGTGTCCGCGAGACCCTTGCGGGCGCCGTGGGTGGAGATGAAGTACTGGAGGACGTTGAGGCCCTCGCGGAAGTTCGCCGTGATCGGCGTCTCGATGATCGAGCCGTCGGGCTTGGCCATCAGGCCGCGCATGCCGGCCAGCTGGCGGATCTGGGCCGCGCTGCCGCGCGCTCCGGAGTCGGCCATCATGAAGATCGAGTTGAACGACTTCTGCCGCTGCTTCTGGCCCTTGGAGTCGACCGCGTCCTCGGACCCGAGCTTCTCCATCATCGCCTTGGCGACCTGGTCGTTGGCGCGGGACCAGATGTCGACGACCTTGTTGTAGCGCTCGCCGTTGGTGACGAGGCCGGACGCGTACTGGTCCTGGATCTCCTTCACCTCGCGATCGGCGCCGGCGACGATCTTGGTCTTCTGCTCCGGGATCACGATGTCGTCGATGCCGAAGGAGACGGAGGACCGGGTCGCGTAGGCAAAGCCCGTGTACATCAGGCGGTCGGCGAAGATGACCGTGTCCTTCAGCCCGAGCGCGCGGTAGCACGCGTTGATCGTGGCCGAGATGGTCTTCTTCGTCATGTCCTGGTTGACCAGGTCGAACGACAGACCCTCCGGCAGGATCTCGGACAGCAGGGCGCGACCCACCGTGGTCTTGACCAGTCGGGTGCGCTTGCGACGCTCGCCGTCGACCGTCGTTGTTTCCTGGATGCGCACCTGGACGCGGGCCTGGAGGTCGACCTGACGGGTCTCGTAGGCGCGGTGCGCCTCACCCACGTCGGAGAACAGCATCCCCTCGCCCTTCGCGCCGACGCGCTCGCGGGTCATGTAGTACAGGCCGAGCACGACGTCCTGCGACGGCACGATGATCGGGTCGCCGTTGGCGGGCGACAGGATGTTGTTCGAGGACATCATCAGCGCGCGCGCCTCGAGCTGGGCCTCGAGCGAAAGCGGCACGTGTACGGCCATCTGGTCGCCGTCGAAGTCGGCATTGAAGGCCGTGCAGACCAGCGGGTGCAGCTGAATCGCCTTGCCCTCGATCAGCACCGGCTCGAAGGCCTGGATGCCGAGCCGGTGCAGGGTCGGCGCGCGGTTCAGCAGCACCGGATGCTCGCGGATGACCTCCTCGAGGATGTCCCACACTTCCGGACCCTCGCGCTCGACGAGGCGCTTGGCCGCCTTGATCGTGGAGGCGTCGCCGCGCAGCTGCAGCTTCTGGAAGATGAACGGCTTGAAGAGCTCCAGCGCCATCTTCTTCGGCAGGCCGCACTGGTGCAGGCGCAGCGTCGGGCCGACCACGATGACCGAGCGGCCGGAGTAGTCGACGCGCTTGCCGAGCAGGTTCTGGCGGAACCGCCCCTGCTTGCCCTTGATCATGTCGGCGAGCGACTTCAGGGGGCGCTTGTTCGTGCCGGTGATCGCACGGCCGCGGCGGCCGTTGTCGAGGAGCGCGTCCACCGCTTCCTGCAGCATGCGCTTCTCGTTGCGCACGATGATGTCCGGCGCGTTCAGCTCCAGCAGCCGGCGCAGGCGGTTGTTGCGGTTGATGACGCGACGGTAGAGGTCGTTCAGGTCCGAGGTGGCGAAGCGGCCGCCGTCCAGCGGCACCAGCGGCCGCAGGTCGGGGGGCAGCACCGGCAGGACGGTCATCACCATCCACTCGGGCTTGTTGCCCGACTCGATGAACGACTCGATGAGCTTGAGGCGCTTGGAGAGGCGCTTGAGCTTCGTCTCCGAGCTCGTGCTGCCCATGTCCTCGCGAACCTTGATCACCTCGGCCCTCAGGTCGAGCGTGCGGAGCAGCTCGTAGACGGCCTCGGCGCCCATCCGCGCGTCGAACTCGTCACCGTGCTCCTCAATCGCCTCGAGGTACATCTCGTCGGTGAGCAGCTGCCCGCGCTGCATGGGGGTCATGCCCGGATCGATGACCACGAAGGCCTCGAAATAGAGCACGCGCTCGATCTCGCGGAGCGTCATGTCGAGCATCAGGCCGATGCGCGAGGGCAACGACTTGAGGAACCAGATGTGCGCGACCGGCGAGGCGAGGTCGATGTGACCCATGCGCTCGCGGCGCACCTTGGACTGGGTCACCTCGACGCCGCACTTCTCGCACACCACGCCGCGGTGCTTGAGACGCTTGTACTTGCCGCAAAGGCACTCGTAGTCCTTCACCGGCCCGAAGATCTTGGCGCAGAACAGCCCGTCGCGCTCGGGCTTGAAGGTGCGGTAGTTGATCGTCTCGGGCTTGCGGACCTCGCCGAACGACCAGGACTTGATCATGTCGGGCGATGCCAGCCCGATCTTGATCGAGTCGAACTGCTCGACGGGTGCGTGCTGCTTGAAGAGCTTGAGAAGGTCTTTCATGGCTTCACCTCAATCCTGTTCGAGCTCGACGTTGATCGCGAGGGAGCGGATCTCCTTCACGAGCACGTTGAAGGACTCGGGCATCCCGGCGTCCATCTGGTGATTGCCGTCGACGATGTTCTTGTACATCTTCGTGCGGCCGGTGACGTCGTCCGACTTGACCGTGAGCATTTCCTGCAGCGTGTAGGCGGCGCCGTAGGCCTCGAGCGCCCACACCTCCATCTCGCCGAAGCGCTGGCCACCGAACTGGGCCTTGCCGCCGAGCGGCTGCTGGGTGACCAGCGAGTACGGGCCCGTCGAGCGCGCGTGCATCTTGTCGTCGACCAGGTGGTTCAGCTTGAGCATGTACATGTAGCCGACGGTGACCGGCCGCTCGAAGCGCTCGCCGGTGCGGCCGTCGTGCAGCATCGTCTGCCCGGAAAGCGGCAGGTCGGCGAGGCCGAGCAGCCGCTTGATCTCCGCCTCGGTCGCGCCGTCGAACACCGGGGTGGCGATCGGCAGGCCGCGGGTGAGGTTGCGGGCCAG
>JBIIDW010000259.1:0-4294 GCA_044238215.1 Steroidobacteraceae bacterium | reverse complement strand
GCCCGGATTCCGGGTCGCCACCGCATGTGCCTTGGCGAGCGCAAGCCGTCGCGCCAGCGCGCGCGGCGCCTCTCCTGGCTGGCGCGTTTCGTCCACCCGCGGAGCCTCGACGCTGAAGGGCAACCCCAATCTCGCGAGGAGTTCGCGGCGATAAGCTGAGGTGGAGGCGAGCCGGATCGGTCGCTGCCGGCGGGCGGGGTGTTTTTCGGTCACAGAAACAAGAGCTTAGGAAAGGTACGGGCTTTGACTCGGCCCCGGGTCGCGCCTATTATACGCGCCCCATGGCGGCCGACTGGTCTCGCGCGGTCGATATCGAGCGCCTCGCCGACTCCGGGGAGCGTGTCGATTTCGACACGTCACTCGAAGTGTTTCCTCGCCTTGCGGGGGAACTTGCGCCGGTGGTGGGCCGGGCCTTCGGGCACGTGGCGGTCTCGCGTGAGCGCGGCCAACCGGTTGCAGCGATCAGCGTGCGTGCCGTGCTGCCGCTGGTCTGCCAACGGTGCCTGCGACCGGTTGAAGTGGAGGTGCACAGCGACTCCCGCATTGCGCTGGTCGCGGACCTCGATGGTGCCGACCGCCTCGACTCCAGCGTCGAGCCGGTGGTGGTCGAGGACGGGCGCGTGGCGCTTCGCGACCTCGTCGAGGAGGAACTGCTGCTCGCGGTGCCGCTGGTGCCGCGACATGAGGATGAGTCAGAGTGCGGGCCTGGTGCGGTCGTAGAAGCGGCGCCGGGCGTCGCGCCCGCCGTTCCGGGGAAGCCCGTACCGGCAGACACGCAGAAGCCGTTTGCGGGGCTGGGCGAGCTCCTGAAACGGGGCCCGTAGCCCAATCGCCAGCGAAGAGAACATCAGGAGCACAGAATGCCCGTCCAGAAAAGCCGCAAGACGCCGTCCAAGCGCGGGATGCACCGTTCGCACGACGCCCTCTCCAAGCCCGCGCTGTCGGTCGACCCGCAGTCGGGCGAGACCCATTTCCGCCACCGGATCACGCCCGACGGTTTCTACCGCGGCAAGCGCGTCATCGAGAAGGCGGCGGAAGACGACGCCGCGCAGTAGCGCGCTCGCGCCGGGCGCCTGGTCACGGCCCCCGGTGCTTCCCTGACAACGCATGCCCGTCATTGCCCTCGACGTCATGAGCGGTGACGTCGGCGCGAGCGCCGGCGTGCCCGCGGCGGCGCTCGCGCTGCAGTCCGACCCGTCCCTGCGCCTGCTGGTGGTCGGTCGTCCGGACGTCGTCGAGGGTGAACTGGCTCGGTGGCGCGCCGAGGAGCGCGCCCGCGCGGGGGGGCGCGGCGAAGAGGACTGGCGCACGCGCCTCGAGCTGGTGCCCGCAGCCGAAGTCGTGGCCATGACCGATCTGCCCCGCGAGGCGATCCGTCGCAAGAAGGATTCCTCGATGCGCGTGGCGGTCGACCTGGTGAGGGTCGGCCGCGCCGACGCCGCGGTCAGCGCCGGCAACACCGGCGCCCTGACGGCGATTTCCCACTTCGTACTCAAGTGCATGCCGCAGGTCGAGCGTGCACCGATCATGTCGGCAGTGCCCAACGCGCACGGCTTCACCCACATGCTCGACCTCGGGGCGAATACCCGTGCAACGGCCGTGCAGCTCGAGCAGTTCGCGGTCATGGGTTCGATCGTCGCCCGCAGCGTGCACGGGCTCGACTCGCCGCGCGTGGGCCTGCTCAACATCGGCGAGGAAGAAACCAAGGGCCACGAACTCGTGCAGGAGGCGCACGCGCTGCTGCGTGCCCGGCGCGAGCAGGACTTCGGCGGGGAGCGCATCAACTACGTCGGCTTCGTCGAGGGCCACGACATCTTCGGCGGCGAGGTCGACGTCGTCGTCACCGACGGATTCACCGGCAACGTCGCGCTGAAGACGATGGAAGGCGTGGCCGGGCTGATCACGTCGCGCCTGCGCGCCGGTTTTGCCGCGAGTCCCGCGAGCCGCCTCGCGGGGCTCTTCGCGCGGCCCGTGTTGCGCCGCGTGGCGACTTCGCTCGATCCGCGGCGATTCAACGGCGCGGTCATGGTCGGGCTGAATGGTGTCGTGGTAAAAAGCCACGGTCGCGCCGACCGGGAAGCGCTCGCGAGGGCCGTGTCCATCGCCAGCCTCGCCGTGCAGCGCGACCTGGTCGGCCACGTCGCGCGGGCACTCGGCGGCGCTCACTGAACTGCATGGAGCAAGCGGCTTGAAGTACTCCCGGATCGTCGGCACGGGCAGTCACCTGCCTGATCGCGTGCTCACCAACGCCGACCTCGAGCGCATGGTCGAGACCTCGGACCAGTGGATCGTGGATCGGACGGGCATCCGTCGGCGGCACATCGCCGCCGAGGGAGAGACTACCGTTGACCTCGCCGTCGTCGCCGCGCGCCGGGCAATGGACGCCGCCGGCGTCACTCCGCGCGACATCGATCTCATCGTGTTCGGCACCACCACCCCGGACCAGGTCTTCCCGAACTGTGGCGCAATCCTGCAGGACCGGCTCGGCATCCGCGGCTGCCCGGCATTCGCGCTGGAGGCCGCCTGCAGCGGCTTCGTGTTCGCGCTGTCGACGGCTGACAAGTTCGTGCGGCTGGGCGATGCCAAGTGCGCGCTGGTGGTCGGTGCCGAGACGCTGAGCCGGATCGTCGACTGGACCGACCGCGGCACCGCGATCCTGTTCGGTGACGGTGCCGGCGCGGTCGTGCTGAAGGCCGACGACACACCCGGGATCATCTCGACGCATCTGCACACCGACGGCTGCTACCGCGACCTGCTGTACTGCCCGGTCGGTCCGTCGAAGGGTTTCGCGCCCGAGCCGGACGGTCGAGTGCCGATGTTCATCCGCATGAGCGGCAACGAGGTCTTCAAGATCGCCGTGCGCTCGCTCGGCTCCATCGTCGACGAGACGCTGGCCGCGAACGGGCTGGACACCTCGGCGATCGACTGGCTCGTTCCGCACCAGGCCAACATCCGCATCATCGAGGCGACTGCGCGCAAGCTGGAGATGCCGATGGAGCGGGTCATCGTGACCGTGCAGGACCACGGCAACACCTCGGCGGCCTCGGTTCCGCTGGCGCTGGACACCGGCGTCCGCGACGGGCGCATCAAGCGCGGCGACCTCGTGCTGCTGGAGGCCTTCGGCGGCGGCATGACCTGGGGTGCGGCGCTGGTCCGGTTCTAGCGCCTCGGCGTCGCGAGCGCGCGGGCGAAAAAAAACGCCGCGCGAGGCGCGGCGTTCTCAAGCGACCCGGCCGAAGCCGGGCCCCTTCGTCCGGTCCCGATTACTTCGAGATCGAGCGCTTGAACATCCGGTCGATCTTCTCGTTCGTGGCGTCGCAGCAGGACTGGCTGGCCTGGGCGGCGGCGAGGGCCTGGTTGGCGGCGCTCTGCGCGCTGCTGGCGGCCTGCGAGGCGGCCGAGGCGGCGCTGCCGGCGGCGTCCGCGGCGCTCTTGGCGGCGGCAGCCTGCGACTGGAGGCTGGCAACCTGGGTCTTCAGGCCGTCGATCTGGGCCTGGATGGGCTTCAGGTCGGTGCAGCCGGTGAGGGCGACGACCGCGGCGACGGCGGCGATCTTCACGATGGTGGTCTTCATGGGAACTTCCTCTTGATGGTTGGCTTCAATCTGGCGCACCGGGACTAGCCGTGCAGGATGGCCCCCATGCTTCGGAGCGCAACTGCACCAAATCCCAGCCTCCAATGCAACCATAATCTTAGCCGAAAATCGCCCTTTCGGGCAGGGAAAACTGCGTATCCCGCAGGACTCAGGCAGCACTCAGCGCTTGCGCAGCACGAACTGGTGGTTGTGCAGCCGGATCGTCTCGGCCTCGCTGCCGCCCCGGAACTCGTCGACGGCACGGGTGACGCCGTGGTCCCAGATGCCGCGCCTGTCGTAGTCGTCACCCGCGATGTAGCCACCCTGTTTCAGTTTGGGGAAGAAGGCGTGAAGGTCGCGCTTCACGTCCTCGTAGAAGTGGCTTGCGTCGACGTAGATCCAGTCGAAGTGCCCGTCGGGAAACAGCGGTGCCGCCTCGTGCGACAGCGTCCGGTGCAGGATCACCCGGCCGGAGCCGATCTCCCGGGCGAACCGCTTCTGGACGAGCTGGTACTGCTGCTCCAGTGCCGCGCTGGCGGCCTCGCCCGACGCGAACTCCTGGGTAGGGCCGTCGTAGAGCGAGCCGTCCGACCTCGTGAACCAGGGGTCGACGAGGTGCAGCGTCCGCGGTTCGTTGAGCGCCAGGATCCGTTCGGAGAAATCGCCGTCGAACACCCCCACCTCGATGACGACCCCGCCACGCGGCACGATGTCGAAGA
>JBIIDW010000258.1:0-4322 GCA_044238215.1 Steroidobacteraceae bacterium | reverse complement strand
GCAACATCGATTCCATCGCCGCTTTCCGCACGGGCCCTGCCTGCCGCCATGCGCCAGAGGATCCTCATCATCGACGACGACCGCGAACTCGCGGCCATGCTCGCGGAATTCCTCGGCCACGAGGGTTTCGACGTCATGCTGCGGCACGACGCGTCCGCACCGGTGACGACCACGGGCCCCGAGGCGCCGGATCTCGTCGTGCTCGACGTGATGCTGCCGGGCCGCAACGGGCTCGCACTGCTGCGGGAACTGCGCGCGGCGGCGCCCCGCTTCCCGGTCGTGATGCTCACCGCCCGCGGCGAAGCGGTGGACCGCATCCTCGGCCTGGAACTCGGTGCGGACGACTACGTGGCGAAGCCCTTCGATCCGCGTGAGCTTGCGGCGCGGCTGCGCGCGGTGCTGCGCCGCAGCGGCGCCGACGCCGCGGGCGCGGGCGCGGGCGCGGAAACCCCGGCCGATCCCGTTGCCGGCCGCCTGCGCCTCGACGTGGCCCGCCGCGGCGCCGAGGTCGGCGGACAGCCACTGGCGCTGACCGCCGCGGAGTGGCGCGTGCTGGCCTGCCTGGTCGGCGCCAGGGGGCGGCTCGTCAGTCGGGCGGACCTCACGGAGTCGGCGCTCGGGCGGCGCCTGACCGCCTTCGACCGCAGCGTCGACACGCACGTCAACAACCTGCGGCGCAAGCTCGAGCGCGCCGGCGACGCCGGCATCGAGATCCGCGCGGTCCGCGGCGTCGGCTACGAACTGATCGAGGCCGCACCGCGGTGAACCGGCTTTCCCTGCGGATCTTCCTGTCGTTCTTCGCAGCGCTGCTGGCAATCGCGGCAGGCGCGATCCTGATCACGTGGTGGGTGCTCGCTGACCGCGAACCGGAGTCGGGGCCCGGGCTGCGCCGGGTCGCGGCGGAAGCCGCACGGGCACTCGCCGCCGGCGGCCGCCCCGGACTCGAGCGCTGGGCCGCCGACCTCGAAGCCGAGGACCCGACACGGCCGCCCGTGCTGGTGATCGACGACGACGGCCGGGAGATCCTCGACCGGCGGCTGCCGCGGCGCCTGCGGCGCGCCATCGCCGCGGCGGAACGCGACCTGCGCGTGCCCGGCGCAGCCCCGGTGACGCTGCGCCTGCCGCAGCGGCTGCCCCTGCTGGTGGCCGGCGACGGCTCGCGCTACCGGCTGATCATGCCCGCGCGCAACCGGGTCGAACGCGGTCTCGACGGCCTGGCCGACACGCGCCTGCCGCTGCTGCTGCTCGCGCTGGGTGTCGCGGCAGCCTTCAGCGGCCTGCTGGCGCGCTCGATCACGCGGCCGGTCCGCGACCTCGAACGCGCGACCGAGTCGCTGGCGGCGGGTCGCCTGGACACCCGGGTGGCTCCGGCCACCCGCACGCGGGGAGACGAGCTGGGGCGGCTCGCGGCGGCCTTCGATGCGATGGCGGCACGGCTCGCCGGTCTCGTCGAGGGGCGCGAGCGGCTGTTGCGCGACGTCTCCCACGAGCTGCGCTCGCCGCTTGCGAGGATGCGGCTGGCCACTGGCCTCGCCCGGCAGCCGCAGGCCGACCTGCCCCGACAGCTGCAGCGCATCGAACTCGAGATCTCCCGGCTCGACGGCCTGGTCGGCGCGATCCTCGACGTGTCGCGGCTGGACGCCGGCGCCGAGGCGATGGCCTTCCGGACCGTCGACGCGGCGGCATTGGTCGACGAGATCGTCGAGGACGCGCGCTTCGAGGCCGAAGCCACCGGCCGCCACCTCGACTGGCCGGGCGTCGAGGCACCCGTGGAGCTGCAGGCGGACCCGCGCTGGCTGGCAGCCGCCATCGAGAACGTGGTCCGCAACGCGCTGCGCCACACGCCGGAAGGGACCGGCGTCCGGCTCGCGCTCGAGACGAACCCGGAATCGGTCACGCTGCGGATCGCCGACGACGGGCCGGGCATCCCCGAGCAGGAGCTCGAGCGCATCTTCGAGCCGTTCCATCGGGTCGGCCAGGACCGTGACCGCAGCACCGGCGGGGCCGGCCTCGGGCTCGCCATCGCCGCACGGGTCGTCGCCGCGCACGGTGGCCGCATCGCCGCGCGCAATCTCACCCCGGCGAGGCAGACGCCCTCAGGGCTCGAGGTCAGTGTGTGGTTGCCGCGGCAGTCGGCAGGTCGGAGGGGCGAGGCGCTCCCAGCGTCAGCGTGACCCGCAACCCCGGGTCGGCATCGTCGAGGACGAGGCTGCCGCGGTGCAGGCGCGCCACCGCGGCCGCGATCGCCAGGCCCATGCCGGTGCCCGGCTGGCGCATCGGCGTTTCCAGCCGCACGAACGGACGAACTGCCTGCGCGCGCAGCGCCGACGGCACGCCGGGCCCGCGATCCTGTACCACCAGCGAAGGACCATGGCCCGGGGCGCCGGCTTCGACGGCGACCAGCAGCCCGGTGCCCGGTGGCGAGAACTTGATCGCGTTCTCGAGCAGGTTGCCCAGCGCCTGCGAGAGGATCTGCCGGTGGGCCACCGCGCTGCAGGCCTCGATGCGCCGCTCCAGCCGCTGGCCCCGCTCCTCCGCAACTGGTTCGAACAGGTCGCATACATCGGTGGCGAGGGCCGCGAGATCAACGTCCTCCATCGACTCCCGCGAGAGCCCCGCCTCGGCCCGCGCCAGATCGACGAGGGCGTTGAAGGTGTGCAGCGCCAGCGACAGGTCCGCCTGCGCGCTCGCCAGCTGCCTCTCCCGCGAACCCGGATCCAGCGTGGTGCGCGCCGCCTCGATGTTGCGGCTGATGCGCTGCAGGGGCGTGCGCAGGTCGTGGGCCATGCTCTCGGTCACCGTGCGCAGGCCAGTGACCAGCGCCTCGTTCTGGTCCAGCATGTCGTTGAACGTGCGGGCGAGGCCGCCCAGCGCGTCGAGGCGCTGACCCTCGGGCGCGCGCGACGCCATCTGCCCGCGCATGATGTCGCGCGCGACGTCGGCGATGCTGGCGACGCGCCGCATGACGAAGCGGTTGAAGAGTACGGCGGCGGCCAGCCCCACCAGACCCGCGAGCAGGATGGCGACCGCCGCCGCGATGCCGGTGGAGCGCCGCAGGTCATCGCCGCGGCGATCGACCCTAGAGGCGATCATCCGCGCGCCGTCGTCCAGCGAGCGCGTGGCGACGTAGGCCGAGAATCCGTCCGGCAGCTCGACGCGCCGCCGGGCCGGGCCGGGCAGGATCGACGCGGCCCCGCCCGCCAGCCGCGCGGGATCCCCGACCA
The DNA here is from genome assembly GCA_044238215.1 of Steroidobacteraceae bacterium. Taxonomy (GTDB): domain Bacteria; phylum Pseudomonadota; class Gammaproteobacteria; order Steroidobacterales; family Steroidobacteraceae; genus UBA964. The sequence continues at coordinate 1,098 of JBIIDW010000258.1, read as the reverse complement.
GCACCCGGCCGGCCGCGTCGATCACCACCGCGTGCTCCCCCTCGTCGAGATAGCCGAGACGCCAGCGCAGGCCGCTGAGCAGCGCCTCGCGCCCGTAGTCGCGGTCGATCTGGGAACGGGTCAGGAGTTCCCGCTCGAGCAGTTCGTAGACCTCGAGGTCGTGGGTGGCGCTGGTGCGCTGATGCAGCCAGCCGAGCGCGCCGAAGAATGCCGCAGCGACCAGCAGCATGGCGGCTGCCGCCGCGAACGGGATCCGCCTGTCGGAAATGACAGCCATCGTCGGTGCAGCCTAGAATCCCGACGCCATGCGAGCAAGCCCGCCATGCCGCTGCTGCTGATCGAGGACGACACGCTCGTGTCCCACGAGATCTGCGACGCCCTGCGCGCCCGCGGCTACGAGGTGGTCTGCCGGGACGAGGGCGCGGCCGGCATAGAGGCCGCCTGCAGCGGCCGCTTCGACCTGGTGATCACCGACAGGATGCTGCCGCAGCTCGACGGACTGGACATCGTGCGTGCGCTGCGCGCCCGCGGTTCCAAGACCCCTGTCATCGTGCTGTCCGCACTCGATTCGGTCGACGAGCGCGTGCAGGGCCTGCGCGCCGGCAGCGACGACTACCTGGGCAAGCCGTTCGCGATCGACGAACTGGTCGCGCGCGTCGAGTCGCTGCTGAGGCGCAGCAGCACGCCGCCCGCCACCACGCTGGCCGTCGACGACCTCGAGCTCGACCTGCTCGCGCGCCGGGCGAGCCGGGCCGGCAGGCCGCTGGACCTGACTTCGCGCGAGTTCCGGCTGCTGGAGTTCCTGGTCAGGCACGCGGGCCAGGTGGTCACGCGGCGGATGCTGCTCGAGCACGTCTGGGACATCCATTTCGACCCGGAGACCAACGTCGTCGACGTGCACGTCAGCCGGTTGCGGCAGGCCGTGGACCGGGAGTTCGCGCGGCCGCTGATCCACACGGTCCGGGGCGTCGGCTACATGCTGCGGACCTGACCGGGCCCGCTGGCGTCCAGGAAGGCGCCCACGGCGTCGGTCAGGTCGTGCAGCCGGCCGTGGAAGAAGTGGTCGGCGCCGGCGAGCACGGTCAGCTGCGGGCTTGC
>JBIIDW010000257.1:0-4327 GCA_044238215.1 Steroidobacteraceae bacterium | reverse complement strand
CCTGCGCGAGACGATCCGCAGCCGGATCCCGCTGGGGCGTATCGGTACCGCCGCCGACGTTGCGCGCGCGGCGACGTGGCTGGCGTCGGACGACGCGGACTGGGTCACCGGTGCGCTGGTCACGGTCGACGGGGGCCTCGAGGTCGCGGCGTGATCCGCTGGCTGGTGGTCGGCGCCGGCGGCGCCGCGCGCGCGCAGATCGCCGCGCTGAGCGGGCTGCCGGGCACCGGGATCGCCGGCGTCGTGGCGCCCGAGGGCCTGCCCGCCGACCTGGCCGGGACGGGCCTCGCCGGGTTCGAGGACCTCGAATCCGCACTGGCACGGGCCGGCGCGGATGCCGTGTCGATCGCGACGCCGCACGACACGCACCTCGCGCTGGGGCTGCGCGTGCTCGAGGCGGGCCTGCCGTTGATGGTCGAGAAGCCCGTCGGGCTCGACACCGGCCAGGCGCGTGCGCTGGAGGCCGCTGCGCAGGCCTGCGCGGGTCGCGTCGGCGTGGTGCTCAACCAGCGCGCGACGCCCGCGGCCCGCTGGATTCGCGACCTGCTGCAGTCCGGGCGCCTGCGTCCGCAGGCGATCGCCTTCAGCGGTCACCTCGCGCGGGCCACCGGCTGGCACGCCGACCCGCGACGCTCGGGCGGCGGCCTGCTGCGTCTGATCGGGATCCACTACGTCGACCTGCTCCAGTGGTGGCTCGGCAGTCCGCAGGCCGTATCCGCCGAGCTGGAGGGAGCCCCCGCGGACGACCGGCTGGTCGCCGCGCTGCGCTATCGATCCGGGATGCTGGCGAGTCTCCAGCTGAGCGCGGTGGCGTCCCGCTCGCTGGGGCCGGTGCGCTGCGTGATCGAGGCCGAGGAGGCACGGATCGAACTCGCCGGGCATCGCGTGCAGCGGGTCGATGGCCTCGAGCCGCCCGCCCTGGAGGCGCCGGCCGCCGCAGGCGAGACTTACGGACCCGGTCACCGCGTGGTGTTCGCCGAGGCGAGCCTCGCGCTCGCCCGTGGCGCGCCGTTCCCCGTGCCGTTGGCCGAGGCCCTGTCCACGCTCGAACTCGTCGATCGGCTGACCGCAGCCGCGCTGGCGCCCGATAGGGAGGGCTCCAGCGCCCGATAAGCGTTTCTGATGGCCCGGATCAGAACTTGTCACGACTCCTGGGGGACGGCGCCGGTAAGATTTTGCCGGTCTGCGGTCCCCGACCTCGCAAAGGAGTGCATGTCCATGACGCGAAGCAAGATGCTCCGCCGCCGCCGCGCGGCACTGTTTCCCGCCGCCGTGCTGGTCCTGCCCGCCGCCGCCGCCCTCGCGCAGCAGGCGTCCGGCGAGGGCGACCTGCAGGAAATCGTCATCACTGCCCGGCAGGTCGAGGAAAAGCTGCAGGACGTTCCGCTGACGGTCGCGGCATTCGGTGCGAACGACATCGCGCAGCGCGGCATCAGCGAGCTCGAGGACGTCGCCCGCCTCACGCCCGGGTTCACGTTCGAGGACTTCGCCACGGCGTTCAATGCCGCGCCGATCATCCGCGGCCTGAACCAGGCCGACGTGCAGAGCCCGGCGCAGAACGTGCCGACGTTCATCGACGGCATCTACATCCAGCGCAACTACGCCATCGACATCGGCGGCGCCGACCTCGAGCGCATCGAGATCGTCAAGGGACCGCAGAGCGCGCTCTACGGCCAGAACGCCTTCGCCGGCGCGATCAACTACGTCTTCGCCAAGCCCGGCAACGAGCTCGACGCCACCGCCGCGGTGACGATCGGCACGCACGGTCGCGAGGAATACCGCCTCGCTGCCGGCGGCCCGCTGATCGCCGACCGGCTCGGCCTGCGTGTCGGCTACGCGCGCAGCAGCACCGACGGCACCTGGGACAACGGCGTTCCCAACGTCAGCGCGCGCTACCGCGAGGTCGGCGGCCGCGAGTCGGAGAACCTCAGCGCCTCGCTCGTGTTCACGCCGACCGATTCCCTGGAGTTCGAGCTGAGCTACCTCGACGCCCAGCGTGAGGCCGAGATCGCCGGCTCCTTCGTGATCGCCGCCAACGACCCGCAGACCCGCCTGAACTGCGGCCCGCAGGTCGTCGTGCTCGGCATGGCGAACAGCCCGCGCTACGTCTGCGGCGAGCTGAACCCGAATCCGCTGGCATACGCCACGGCCGCCTCCACGCGCATCCCGGGCGTGCTGCAGAACGAGACCCCGGGCACCGTCGCGGAGATGCAGATGCTGCGTGCCCGCATCGGCTGGGACATCACCGACTCGCTGTACGCCAACTACCTCTACGGCAAGGTCGAGGCCGAGGCGCAGGAGCGCTCGGCGCAGGCGGTCAACGCAATCTCGCCGTCCAACCTGCCGCCCTCGGGCGCCACCATCCAGGTGCAGAAGCAGGGTGGCATCAACGACCTCGAGAGCCACGAGCTGCGCTTCGACTGGAACCCGCGCGACGGCCTGTCCGCGCGCCTCGGCTTCTACTATTCCGAGGTCACCGACGACTTCCGCTTCGCCAACCGCCGCTGGCCCGGTAACACGCCGTTCGACGACGGCGGCGCCGGCGTGCTCGACGTCACCGGCTACCAGCTGATCCTGCGCAACGCCTACCTCGAGGACGAGACGCGGGCGATCTTCGGCCAGGTGTCTTACGGATTCCTCGACGGCCGCGCCAAGGTTTCGGGCGAGATCCGCTACCAGGAGCAGGATCGCTACTTCCGCGACAACCTCAGCAACTTCGAGCAGACCGGTACGTTCGACTCCGTGACGCCGCGCTTCACGGCCGAGTACCGGCTCGCGCCCGACAACCTCCTGTATGCGTCGGCCGCGAAGGGCACCAAGGCCGGCGGCTTCAACGGCCGCCAGGTCGGCACCGGCGCGGCAGCCACCATCCTGCTGCCGGAGGAGCGGGTCTACGACGAGGAGTCGAACTGGACCTACGAGATCGGCAGCAAGAACGTCTTCCTCGACGGCGACCTGATCCTCAACGCCTCGCTGTTCTACGTCGACTGGAAGGATCTGCAGATCCAGTCGGTGCCCAGCAACGCGGTGATCGTCGGCACCTCGGCCCCGCCGGTCATCTTCCTGAACCTCGGTGCCGCCACCTCGTACGGCCTCGAGCTCGAGGGCACCTGGCGCGCAACCGATGCGCTGTCGTTCAACTTCGGCCTGGCGGTGTTCGACCCGACCTACAAGAACGGCACGAAGGCCAAGCGCTTCGCGGGCCTCGCGATCTGCGACAACGTCACCTGCCCCAGCGACGGCGACGTCAGCGGCAAGACCCAGGCGCGCGTGTCGCCGTTCTCGGCCACCGTGGGGTTCAACTACAAGGGCGAGTTCGGCAACGACTACGACTGGTACGTGCGCGGCGACCTGTCGCACCAGTCGAAGCAGTACCTCGAGGAAATGAACCTCGGCTGGATCGGCGCGCGCACGCTCGCCAACGCCAGCGTCGGCCTGCGCAAGGGGAGCTGGGAGGCTCAGCTGTGGGGCAAGAACCTCACGGACGAGACCTACATCACCAGTTCGCTCTTCATCATCCAGTTCGGCCAGTACACCCCGTCGCTGGGTGAGCGCCGCACCGGCGGGATCTCGGTGACCTACCGCTACTGAACGGGGGCCGATGTCGCTGGAGGGAAAGCTGGGGCTCGGCACCCGCGCGTCGTGGACCTTCACGGCGCTGCCGGAGAACATCAAGAACGGCGCGTGGGACGCCTTCGTGCTGTTCTACTACGCGCAGGTGCTGGGCCTGGACGGCAGCCTGATCGCGCTGGCGCTGGGCCTGATCCTGATCATCGACGCGCTGGTCGATCCCTACGTCGGCACGCTGTCCGACTCGCTGCGTAACGCGCCGCTCGGGCGCCGCCACACCCTGATGCTGATGGCGACCGTGCCGTTCGGCATCGGCTTCTCCGGTGTCTTCTCGCCGCCCGAGGGCCTCACGCAGTGGGGCCTGTTCGCGTGGCTGCTCGGCTTCGGCGTCGTGGCACGCGTCGGCATCTCCTTCTACACCGTGCCGGCGTTCGCGGTGGGCGTGGAGCTCACCCGCGACCCGAAGGAGCGGTCGCTGGTGATGGCGCTGCGCAACATCGGCGCGAGTGCCGGGATGCTGCTGGTCCCCGTGATCGCGTTCCGGCTGTTCTTCACGCCCACCGAGCAGTACCCGCGCGGCCAGCTCAATCCCGAGCCCTATTCGGGCTTCGGCCTGGCGCTCACCGCGATAGCCCTCGTCGCGATGCTGATCGCGGCGTTCGGCACGCGCGCCCGCATCCGCGAGGTCGAGGCGCTGGAGGCCGGGCGCGCACCGGACGCGGAGCAGCCGGGCTCGTCGCTGCGCAACCTCGCACGC
>JBIIDW010000256.1:0-4342 GCA_044238215.1 Steroidobacteraceae bacterium | reverse complement strand
TTAGCACCGGGGTAGGCATCGGCACGCCGCACATCGAGCGCAAGCAGCCCGTTCTACAGCATCGACCGGAAATGGCGTCGCTGAATCCCGGCTCGATCAATTTCTGCATAGTCAACTGGCGCACCGGCGAAATCCAGCTGGATCACACGTTCACGAACCCGATGAACGATTCGATCGACATGGGCCGAGTAATGCGCGAGAAACGCATAAAGCCGGAGATGGAGTGCTTCTCTCCCACCCATATCGAAACCGTTCTGTGGCTGCAGAAATACCACGCTCTCTTTGAGCCTCCCCTGCACTTCGGCTTCGTGTTCGGCGTGGCCGGCGCAATGCAACTGAACGTTGCGAACCTCGCAGCATGCGTCTCGTTGATTCCGCACGACGCCACCTGGTCGGGGATCGGAATCGGCCCGAACTGCTTCCGGATCGGAATGGCTGCTTTGGCACTCGGCGGGCACCTGCGAGTCGGCCTCGAGGACAACGTCCTGCTCAAGGGCGACCTCTCCAAGGGCAGCTGGGATCAAGTGGAGGAGGCCGTGCGCATGGCTCGGCTGGTGGGCCGCGAGCCGGCGACTCCCGATGAGGCCCGGAAGATTTATAGCATCCGCCCCGCCGATGCCTGAACTCCCGGGGCACCAGCCACCGCGTACCGCCGAGGTCCTGCTGCTCGGCACCGGCATCATGGGCGCCCCCATGGCGATCAACCTTCACCGTGCGGGGTTTCGTGTTACGGCGTGGAATCGGTCCGGCGCGAAGCTCGCCCCTCTCGCTGCGGCGGGCCTGCCCACCGTGCAGTCGATCGACCAGTTGCCGCACAGCCAGCGCACCGTAATCGTCATGCTGAGCACGGGCGAGGTGGTCGATTCGGTGCTGTTTGGCGCCGGGGAGCAACGCGGAGTCATCGACGTCCTCGCTCGCGGCTCCGTCGTAGTCGTAATGAGCTCGATTCCGATGTCCGCGGCCGTCCTTCAAGCCGCCAGGCTCGCGGAAAGGGGCATTGACTACGTCGATGCCCCCGTATCAGGCGGTCAGCTGGCGGCGCAGTCGGGAGCCCTTTCCATCATGGCGGGCGGCGACCAGGCGTTGATCGACCGGATCGCGCCGCTTCTTGGACCACTCGGCAGGGTGACGCGCGTCGGCCCAACCGGCTCCGGTTGCCTGGCCAAGCTCGCCAACCAACTCATCGTTGGGGTGACGATCGGCGCCGTCGCCGAGGCGCTGGTCCTCGCGGAAGCGGGCGGTGCTGATCCCGCTGCGGTGCGCACCGCCCTGCTCGGCGGGTTCGCCGACTCGGCGATACTCCGCCAGCATGGCGAGCGCATGATCAGCCGGCGCTTCGAGCCTGGCGCGCACGCGACCACCCAGCTGAAAGATCTTCGCACCGCGCGGGAATTGGCCGATTCGCTCGCGGCCAGCCTGCCGATGCTCTCGTTGTGCGAATCGATGTACCGCGCCATGTGCGAGACCGAGATGCGCTCGCTCGACCACAGCGCTCTCTATCTCACATGCCGCGCACGAGCGGGCCTCACCGCTTGATCACGCCCTCCTCCCCGCCTGGGCCTGCCGCAGCGCTTCGCTTCAGCGCAAGCGTCACGTTCCTGTGCCCCGGGGCATCCCCACAGGAGTATTGCCGGGTGCTTGCCGCCGCCGGCTTCGATGCGGTCGAATTCCAGCGACTGGGGCCCGGTGATGCGGACAGGCACGCGCCATACCTCCGTAGGTTCGGGCTCGCCGTGGCGCTGGTCAACCTCGACATCGGCGATTTCGCCACGGGTGGCCCCGGTATTGCCGGCGCGCCAGCACGCGCGGACGAGTTCGCTGCCGCCCTCAAAGAGGGCTACCGCAATGCCCGGGCCCTCGGCGCGCGGATCGCCAACGTGGGGCCCGCGCGCGTATTGCCCGACATGCAACGTGAAACATGCCTGGCCCAGTTGCGCGATAACCTGATGCGAGCGCGCGACCTGCTGTCTCCGCATGGAATCGCGGTTTCCATCGAGGCGCTGAACTCCAGGGATTACCCGGACCTCCTGATCCGAAACCCGGATGAGGCATGGGAAGTCATCGAGGAACTTGACGATCCCCGCATCGTGCTTCAGTACGACATCTACCACGCCGCGATAGATGACCGCGATGTGAATGCCGATCTGGCGCGGTTCGCGCCAAGACTGGGCCACGTGCAGTTCGCGGACGCGCCCGGCAGACACCAGCCGGGAACCGGCTGCCTGGAGCTGGACGAGAACTTTTCGAAGCTGGCGTCGGGCGGCTACCAGGGGTTCGTTGGCGCCGAGTACTTTCCCTCCGGCAGTTATGATGCAAGCCTTGATTGGCTTGCACGATACCGAAGCCATCGACCAACCACATACATCGACAGGAAGGGCCCATGAGGAAAGCCAGCGCTGATTCCAGAGGTGCGGGTCACGCCGATCCCAACCAGCTCGGCCGTGACTTCAAGAAACGCCTTCGGCGCGGCGATCACATGGTCGGCGCCATGGTTTTCGAATATCTGAGGCCGTCGCTCGTGAAGATTTTCCGGCGTGCTGGCTTCGACTTCATATTCATCGAGAAGGAACACGGTATCTTCGACAGCAGGGAGCTTCCGGATTTCGTTCTCAGCGCGCGCGACAATCGCGTGCCGATCATCTCGAAGATCGGTTCGCTGAACCGGTCCGAGGTCACCCGGCTGATCGACTCCGGGATTGTCGGCATCCAGCTGCCGCGCACCGAGTCCCGGGAGCAGCTGCTGGAACTGGCCCAGTACATGAAGTTCCCGCCCATCGGCACGCGCGCCGGGGCGCCCTGCTTCGGTAACGTCGACTATTCCTGGGCCAGTGACTACGACGTAGGCGGACGAAAATGGCAGAAGGGCGCCAACGAGGCCACGTGCATCGTTGCGCAGATCGAGACCGTGAAAGGTTACGAGAACGCCGAGGAAATCATCACGACCCCCCACGTCGACATGGTCTATGTGGGCCCTTACGACTTTTCGATCTCGATGGGCCGGCCGGGTGAGTACGATCATCCTGACGTCGCGGGACCGATGAAGGAGATCCTTGCCCTTTGCCTGCAGCACGGTGTCCCATTTGGCACCACCGCCTCGGGGCCCAAGGCCGCAGCGAAGTGGATCGCCGCTGGCTGCCAGTTCTTCGACGCGGTCGACGAGTTGTCGCTGATCGATGCCGGAGCGCGTCAGACCATGGCGCAGTACGGGCAGATGTTCTCGGTTAAGCGCAAGCTCCGGGAACGAAAGTAGCCGGTGTTACGCGCCGCTCCCGGCGGCGGGCGTCCGCGCGAACTCAGTCCGAGCCCAGGGTGGGCTTACGTCGCTCGCGGAAGGCAGCTACGGCTTCCGCATGGTCGCGCGAGACGTTGGTAAGGGACTCGTAGGCGATGCTCGCGTCCATTATGGAGTGCGCGATCTGCTTTAGCGCGATGTTTACCGTAATTTTTGTGTAGCGGATCGCGAGCTTCGCGCCGCTCTGCAGCCGATCGCACAACGCGTCAACGCGTGCGTCGAGCTCTTGGTCCGGCACCGAGTGGTTGATGAGGCCGATCCTTGCTGCGTCTGCGGAAGTCAGGACGTCGCCGGTCATCAAGAATTCCTTTGCCCTCGCGAACCCAACCAACTGCGGCCAAATGACCGCACCACCGTCGCCTGCGGAGAATCCAATCCTCACGTGCGGGTCGCCAATCTTTGCCGAATCGGCAGCGATGATGATGTCACTGAGTAGCGCAATGGTGGCGCCGAGCCCCATGGCGTGGCCGTTCACCTTGGCAATCAGCGGCTTCTCGAGCTCGAGGATCGAGAAGACGATCCGCTTGGCATCCACTCGACAGGTTTCGAATCCGCGTGTTCCGCCCTCGATCATCTCCTGCAGGTAGCCAACGTCCCCACCTGCGGAAAAGGCACGGCCCGCCCCAGTCAACACGACGATGTCGCTGTCGGGGTCGCGTGAAGCATCATGGAAAACCCGAGCAAGCTCGGAATGCATCGTGCTGTCTATCGCGTTCAACGAATCGGGACGATTCAGGGTTACGGTCAATATCCGGTCCCGGTACGACGTCTTGATGCATTCATAGTCGGGCATGGGCACAGTTGTGTTTTCCCTCTGAATTCAACGCGGGCCGCGTTGCGGCGGAGCGGCGCAGTGACTAAGAGTCAGGCGGCGCCGAGGCCACCGTCGACGTCGAAATGTGCGCCGGTTACATAAGATGCGTTGTCGGAGAACAGCCAAGCCACCATGTCGGCGATCTCGACCGGTTCGCCCAGTCGCTTGAGTGCGCTCCGATGGACCGCCGAACTGATGTGCGTGTCGCTGAACACCGAGGCATCGCCCGTCGTCAT
>JBIIDW010000255.1:0-4350 GCA_044238215.1 Steroidobacteraceae bacterium | reverse complement strand
GTGCTGATGCGGCACGGTGCCGCGGGCGGTGAGGTTGAACTCGTGCACTGGAGCGGGTTCACGGGCCGCGACCTCGCAGCCCGTGCCGTGCCGACGGCGCTGGGACACGCGGGTCTGCGCTGGGCCGTGGGCGACGCCGCGCCGATCCTCGAGCGGGCGGCCCGGCGCGGTCTGGCGGTGCGCGGGCCGGTGAACGTGGAGCTGGCACCTTTCGGTGCCGCGCGCCTGTCGGCCGTCACCAGCCCCGACGGTGTGGTGTTCGAACTCGTCGAGCCGCACTGATCCCTCAGCGCGCGCGGCCGGCGCCGCTGGTGAGGTACAGCGCAAACGTCCCCAGCCAGTGTCCGCCCTCGTAGTGCTCGCCGGTGACGGCCGGCAGCGCCGCTTCGCGATGCGCCGTGGCGGCGGCCGCAAGCGCGCGGCGACGCCCGTCGCGCGCGGGCAGCGCGGAGGCGATGCCTTCCAGCATCCACGCGCGGCTGAGGTTCAGGCCGTCGAGGTGCGCGAGCTTCGGGTCGCTGCGGTCGGTCACCACGGCGGGAGACAGCCAGCCCCGCCGACCGGCCTGCGGCAGCGCCCGGCCGAGCCAGCGCGCGAATTCGTCGGGCGGCAGCACTCGGCGCATCAGGTCGGCCTCGGCCAGGCAGGGCGACAGGAAGTCCTCGCCCGAGGGCTCGAAGGCGAGCGGGCAGCCCCTGTCGCCGAGGTAATAGGCCCGCGCGCGCGCGTCGATCAGCTGGCGCAGGCTGTCGCGTCCCGCGGCCACGGCCCAGTCGCGCGCCAGCGCCAGCGCGAAGGCGGTCTGGCTGTGCTCGCCCGAGCGCACCGGGTAGGTGAGCTTCGGCAGCCACCCGGCGAGGCGCGCCGCCGCCTCGTCCTCCAGCGGCGCCAGCGCCGCCGACCAGCGCCGGGCGTCGGGATCGCTCCAGCCGCGCAGTTCCGTGCCGAGCTGCAGCAGCCAGGCGAGCCCGTAGGGCCGCTCGAACGCCGCCCGGCCCGGTGTGCGCAGGTACTCGAGCTCTGCCGAGAGCGCCTCGGGCCGCAGGCTGCGGGCGAGGGCGGTCCGGGCGTCTGCAGCCCATGGTGCCTGCGGCTGCAGGTGCAGCGCGCGCGCCAGCAGCCAGTGGCCGTGCACGGCCGAGTGCCAGTCGTAGCAGCCGAAGAACGCCGGCGTGAGTTCGCGCGGTGGACGGGCGTCGGCGTCGCTGCGCAGCGTGTGCGACAGCTTGTTCGGGTATTCCTGGTGGACGCAGGAGAGCGCGAGCGCGACGAAGCGGCCCGTCGCGGCCGACTCCCCGGCCAGGCCCCGCGCCGGGAGGGCCGCGAGCAGCGTGGCGAGGAGCAGCAGCCGGATCCGGCGTACGGTGCGCATGGCTGCAGCTGGTGCCCCGGGCCGGACTCGAACCGGCATGGCCTTGCGGCCGTTGGATTTTAAGTCCAATGCGTCTACCGATTTCGCCACCGGGGCCCCGGGCCAGTGTCTCACAGTGGATGGAGAGGACGCCCCGGGCGCGCTGGCAGCGTCTCTGTGTCTATACTGGCAGGGCCCGGCTGCGATATTGCAGCCAGGTCCACAAAGAAGCTCCAAGCGACTGAATTCAATGGGGATGGCCGGTCTCAGCGTGCGCAATCTGCACGTCTTCCGTGGCGACCGTCACGTGTTGCGCGGCCTGTCGTTCGAGGTGCCCCGGGGCCGGTTGCTGCAGGTCACCGGCCGCAACGGCGCCGGCAAGACGACGCTGCTGCGCAGCCTGTGCGGGCTGGTCGAGCCGGAGGAGGGCGAAGTCTGGTGGCAGGGCGACCGCTGCCGCCCGGGTGCCCCGGCTTTCCAGCAGCAGATGTGCTACCTCGGGCACGAGGCGCCGCTGAAGGGGGACCTCACCGGGCGCGAAAACCTGCACTACGTGATCGGCATTCGCCGCGAACTGGGCGCCGGGGAACTGGCCGCGGGTCTCGAGCGGGTCGCCGCAGGGTCCTTTGCCGACCGGCCCGTGCGCTCGCTGTCGGCGGGGCAGCGGCGCCGCGTCGCGCTGGCGGGCCTGTGGCTGTCGGGCGCGCCGCTGTGGATCCTGGACGAACCCACGACCAACCTCGATGCGGAAGGCCAGTCGCTGGTCGCCGGGCTGATCGAGGAGTGCGTCGAGGCCGGCGGCACGGTCGTCGCCGCGGTGCACCACGAACTCACCGTCGCGCCCGCGCGCTGCGACGCGCTGGTGATCGGATGACGCCCCGTTCCGTGCTCGGCGCGGCGGCGCTGGTGCTGCAGCGCGACCTGCGGCTCGCGGTCCGCAGGCCCGGTCAGGCCGTGCAGCCGCTGGCGTTCTTCGCCGTCGTGGCGATGCTGTTCCCGCTGGGGTTCACGCCCGAGCTCGCGCGGCTGCGCGAGATCGCGCCCGGCGTGCTGTGGGTGTCGGCGCTGCTCGCCTCGCTGCTGGCGCTCGATTTTCTTTTCCGCGAGGACGCGCAGGACGGAACTCTGGAGCAGTTCGCGCTGTCAGGACAGCCATTGACCGCGCTGCTGTTCGCCAAGACGTTCGCCCACTGGCTGCTGACCGGCTTGCCGCTGGCGCTGATGGCGCCGCTGATCGGGGTCGCGCTGGGGGTGCCGCTGGCGGCAATGCCGGGCATACTGGGTGCACTGGCGCTCGGCACCGTCACGCTCAGCCTGCTGGGTGCGATCGGCGCCGGCCTGACGCTCGGTGTGCGCAGGGGCGGAGTGCTGCTGTCGCTGCTGACGCTGCCGCTGGCGGTGCCGGTGCTGGTGTTCGGCGCGAGGGCAACCGAGCTGGCCATCGAGGGCGCTTCGGCCAGCGGTCCGCTGTACCTGCTCGGTGCCCTGGCGGTGCTCGGCGTGACGCTTGCGCCGCTGGCGGCCGCGGCAGCGGTGCGCATCGGCCTGGAGTGACTGAGTAGTCTATGGACTGGACCTGGTTTCACCGCCTCGCTTCCCCGCCGCACGTCTACCGGCTCGCTGCGCGCCTGACGCCTTGGTTCGCCTGGCCGGCGGGCCTGCTGATCGCGGCCGGGCTGTACGGCGGACTCGTGCTGGCACCCCCGGATTACCAGCAGGGCGACGGTTTCCGGATCATCTACGTGCACGCGCCGTCCGCGTGGCTGTCGCTGATGATCTACTCGGTCATGGCGTCCGCCGCCGCCGTGGGCCTGATCTGGCGCATGAAGGTCGCGCACGCCGTCGCCGCGAGCTGCGCGGTGGTGGGGGCGTGGTTCACCGTGGTCTCGCTGGTCACCGGAATGCTCTGGGGCAAGCCGATGTGGGGCACCTACTGGGTGTGGGACCCCCGGCTGACCGCGCAGCTGATCCTGCTGTTCCTGTACCTGGGCTACATGGGCCTGCGCAGCGGCATCGAGGACACGTCGCGCGCCGATCGCGCCAGCGCCGTGCTGGCGATCGTCGGCGTGGTCAACGTGCCGATCATCCGTTTCTCGGTGGAGTGGTGGAACTCCATCCACCAGGCGCCGTCCGTCATGAAGATGGACCGGCCGTCCATGCCGGCCGACATGCTCGTGCCGCTGCTGGTCATGCTGCTGGGCTTCACCCTGTTCTTCGCCGCCGTACTGCTCGTGCGCCTGCGCGCCGAGATCCTGCGGCGCGAACGTTCCGCGAGCTGGATCCGGGAGGTCGTCGCGTCGTGAGCGAATTCCTGCACATGGGCGGCTACGCCGCCTACCTCTGGCCGTCCTACGCGATCACCTTCGCGGCGGTCGCGCTGAACGTGGTGGCCGCGCGCCGCGCGCTGCGGCGCGCGCGCGACGACGCGCGACGCCGGCTTGCGGTTGCACCGGGGGACGCGTCGTGACGCCGCGCCAGCGCCGCATCGTGCTGGTGGTCGGCATCCTGGCCGGCGTGTCGATGGCGGGCGCGCTGGCGCTGCGCGCGTTCCAGGAGAACGTCATGTTCTTCTTCGACCCGAGCCAGGTCGCCGCGGGCGAGGCCCCGACCGGCGAGCGGTTCCGGCTCGGCGGGATGGTCAAGCCGGGCACCGTCAACCGCCAGGCCGGCAGCCTCGACATGCGCTTCGTGGTCACGGACTTCCAGCGCGACGTGCCGGTGCGCTACTCGGGCGTGGTGCCCGACCTGTTCCGCGAGAACCAGGGCGTGGTCGCCCACGGGCGCCTCGGCGGCGACGGGGTGTTCGTCGCGGACGAGATCCTCGCCAAGCACGACGAGAACTACATGCCGCCCGAGGTGGCCCGAGCCATCAAGGACAAGCACGGCGGCGTGATGCCGGTCGACCCCGACCCGTCGCGCGCGCGCATCGCCGCGCCGCCGGCCCTTTGAAGAGGTCGCCATGATTCCCGAGATCGGTCATTTCGCCCTGGTGCTGGCGC
>JBIIDW010000254.1:0-4386 GCA_044238215.1 Steroidobacteraceae bacterium | reverse complement strand
CGGCGCCGAGGTGGAGGTTGTAGCGCCCCGGTGCCTTGCCCACGAGGCCGATCTCGCCGAGGTAGGGCCTTGCGCAGCCGTTCGGGCAGCCCGTCATGCGCACCAGCAGCGGCGTGCCGGCGAGGCCGTGGCGCCCGAGGCGCTCCTCGATCCGCGACACGAACTCCGGGAGGTAGCGCTCGGCCTCCGCCATCGCCAGCGGGCAGGTCGGCAGCGCCACGCAGGCGAGCGCGTCGAGGCGCACCGGCGAGGCGCGCTCGTGCAGGTCGAGGCCGTGCTCGCGGACCAGCGCGTCGACGCGCGCACGATCGGCGGCCGCGACGCCGGCGATCAGCAGGTTCTGGTTCGGCGTGATCCGGAAGCTGCCGCGGTGGATGCGGGCGATCTCGCGCAGCCCGGTGAGCGCGCGGACGTCGCCGCGGTCGGCGATGCGCCCGGCGGGGACGCGCAGCGTGAGGTGCCAGGCGTCGTCCTCGCCGCGGGTCCAGCCGAAACGGTCGCCACTGGTCGTGAACGCGAACGGCCGCGCCGGCGCGAAGCTCACGCCCGCGCGCCGCTCGACCTCGGCGCGGAAGGTGTCGAGACCCATGGTCTCGATCGTGTACTTGAGCCGGGCGTGGCGCCGGTTCGTGCGGTCGCCGAAATCCCGCTGCGTGGTGACGATGGCTTCGGCCACCGCCAATGCGTGCTCCGGCTCGACGAAGCCGAGCACGTCGCCGAGCCGCGGGTAGGTCGCGACGTCGCCGTGGGTCGCCCCGAGGCCGCCGCCCGCGGTGACGTTGAAACCCGCGAGTCGGCGCGGATCGGCATCGTCGGCGATGACGATGAAGCCGAGGTCCTGCGAGAACACGTCGACGTCGTTGCGCGGCGGTACGACGAGCCCTGCCTTGAACTTGCGCGGCAGGTAGGTCGGACCGTAAATGGGCTCCGCCTCACCGTCGCCCTCGGCCCGATAGCGTTCGCCGTCCAGCCAGATCTCGTGGTATGCGCGGCTGCGCGGCAGCAGGTGCTCCGACAGGCGGCGCGCCCAGTCCCAGGCGATCGCGTGCAGTGCCGATTCCGCGGGGTTGGCGCTCGCCATCACGTTGCGGTTGACGTCGCCGCAGGCAGCGATGGTGTCGATCAGCACGGCGTTCATGGCCGCCATCGTCGGCTTCAGGTCGCGCTTGACCACGCCGTGCAGCTGAAAGGCCTGCCGCGTGGTCAGCCGCAGCGTGCCGTTGGCGTAACGTGTCGCCAGGTCGTCCATCGCCAGCCACTGCGCCGGCGTGCATACCCCGCCTGGCAGTCGCGTGCGGATCATGAAGCTGTAGGCCGGCTCGAGCTTCTGCTGCCGGCGCTCCTCGCGCTCGTCGCGGTCGTCCTGCTGGTAGCTGCCGTGGAACTTCAGCAGGTGGGTGTCGTCGTCCGCCAGCGCGCCGGTCGCGCCGTCGGTCAGGCCGTCGGCGATGCTGCCGCGCAGCAGGCGGCTCGCGGTCTTGATGCGCTCGACCGGGCTGGCGGGGCCCTTGGGTGCGTCCTGGCTCATGGGGCGCGCTCAGTAGACGTCGCGGGCGTAGCGGCGGTCGGCCGCGAGCGCCGCGAGTTCGGCTTCCGCGTCCTCGGCGCTGCGACCGCCGTGCGTGACCAGCACCTCGCGCAGCGCGGCGTGCACGTCCGGCGCCATGCGCTGCGCGTCGCCGCAGACGTAGAGGTGGGCGCCGCCTTCGAGCCAGCGCAGCAGCTCCGCGCCCTGCTCGCGGATGCGGTCCTGCACGTAGACCTTCGCCGGCTGGTCGCGCGAGAACGCCACGTCGAGGCGGTGCAGCGACCCGTCGCGTCGGGCCTCCAGCCACTCGGTCTGGTAGAGGAACTCGCTGAAGAGGTGCCGCGCACCGAAGAACAGCCAGTTGCGGCCGCGCGCCCCGGCCTCGCGACGCTCCTGCAGGAAGGCGCGGAACGGCGCGACGCCCGTGCCGGGACCGATCATGATCACGTCGCGGTCGCCGTCGGTGGGCAGCCGGAAGCGCGGATTGGGCTCGATGTAGGCCCGCAGCGGTGCGGCCGACTCGGGGGACAGCCCACCGAGGAAGGTCGAGGCGGCACCATGGCGCCGCTGGCCGTCGCGCAGGTAGTCGACGACCGCGACCGTCAGGTGCAGCTCGTCGCCCACGGCGGCGCGGCTCGACGAGATCGAGTAGAGCCGTGGCGTGAGCGGCCGGAGCGCCCGGACCAGTTCGGCGGCGCTCCACTCGGCCGGATAGCGCTCGAGGACGTCGAGCGGCTGGCAGTCACGCAGCAGTTCACGCAGCGCTTCGGCGTCGGAGCCGTCACGGACGCGGTCCAGTCCGGCGCTGCGGGCCCGCTGGGCGTGTGCGTCGACGAACGGCCGTGCGAGCCGCGTGATCTCCCGGTGTGCGACCAGCCACTCGCGGAGGCTGCGCGTGTCGCCGTCGAGCTGCACGGCCTCGTCCGGATCGGCGCCGATGACCGCCGCGATGCGGTCCGCCACGACCGCGGGGTTGCGATGCCAGATGCCCACGGCGTCGCCCGGCTGGTAGGCGAGCCGCGGCGCCGGCGCCGCCAGCTCGACGTGGAACACCGCGCGATCGGCGCCACGTCCCGTGATCCGCTGCACGGTGAGCAGCTCGGCTTCGACGGGCGAGTCGCGGTCCGCGGCCGTCTCCGGCGAGGGCGGCGGCGCGGAGACGATCGCGATGTGTGGGACCTGCAGCTGCTCGCGCGCGAAGACCACCGCCTGCTGGCTCCAGGCCTCCGCCACCGGCTGGAAGTCGACGTCCGCCTCGCGCAGCGGGGCGAGACGGCGCGCGCCGAGTTCGGCCAGCCGGTGATCGAGCTGGCGCCCGGTCTCGCAGAACTTCGGGTAGCTCGAATCCCCCAGCGCCAGCACCGAGAAGGCGAGCCGGTCCAGCCGCGGGGCCTTGCGCCCGAACAGGAAATCGAACAGCGCGCGCGAGTCGTCCGGCGGGTCGCCGTCGCCGTGCGTGCTGGCGACCAGGTACAGCAGCCGTTCGTCAGCCAGTTCGCGCAGGCGGTAATCCGCCACGCTGGCCACGCGGGCCGCGAGACCCTGCGACTCGAGCTGCCGGTGCAGCTTTTCCGCGACGCGGCGCCCATTGCCCGTCTGCGAAGCGAACAGCACGGTGGCGCGCGTGACGCTGGCGCCCCCGGACTGCGGCTGTGCCGCGGCAGGCGCCTGCCCTTGGACCGAGGTCCGCTCGCGCTCGGCGGCGACGCCGGCGAGGAATCCCGCCAGGTAGCGCAGGGTCGGGGCGTCGAGGCCGGAGGCGAGGTCCAGCAGCGCGGTTTCCCGTGCCGGATCGGGCAGGGGTGCGGACCGGTGAGGCGTCGGAGGAGTCATGCCACAATTATCGGCAGGGCGGCGGAGCTTGCCGGCCCAAAGGGTCATCTGCTCATAACGAAAAGGTCATAAGCCTTGCCGGGCTCCGGGCGTCTACACTCCGCGCCATCCTCACCGCTGGGGGCCGTCGCTTGCTGACCCACCTCGACCGCCTCGAGGCCGAGAGCATCGAGATCTTCCGGGAGGTCGTCGCCGAGTGCGAACGGCCCGTACTGCTGTACTCGATCGGCAAGGACAGTGCCGCGCTGCTGCATGTCGCGCGCAAGGCTTTCTTCCCGGCGCCGCTGCCCTTCCCGCTGCTGCACGTCGACACCGGCTGGAAGTTCCGCGCCATGTACGCACATCGCGACGAGATCGCCGCGCTGCCGGGCGTGAGGCTGCTGGTCCACCGCAACGAGGAGGGCGTGGCGCGCGGGATCAACCCGATCACGCACGGCTCCGCCGTCCACACGGACGTCATGAAGACCCAGGCGTTGCGGCAGGCGCTCGACCTGCACCGCTTCGATGCGGCCTTTGGTGGAGCGCGGCGCGACGAGGAGCGCAGTCGCGCCAAGGAGCGCGTGCTGTCGTTCCGTACCGTTCAGCATCGCTGGGACCCGCGTAACCAGCGGCCCGAGCTCTGGCACGCCTACAACGCGCGCAAGCGGCCCGGGGAGAGCCTGCGCGTGTTTCCGCTGTCGAACTGGACGGAGCTCGACGTCTGGGAATACCTCGCGCGCGAGAACCTGCCCGTGGTGCCGCTGTATTTCGCTGCGTCGCGCCCGGTCGTGGAGCGCGACGGCACGCTGCTGATGGTCGATGACGATCGCCTGCCGCTGCGGCCGGGCGAGGTGCCGGAGCTGCGCAGCGTGCGTTTCCGCACGCTGGGCTGCTACCCGTTGACGGGTGCGATCGAGAGCGACGCCGACAGCCTCGCTGCGATCATCGAGGAACTGCGCAGCAGCCGCTACTCGGAGCGGCAGGGCCGCGTGATCGACCGCGACGGCGGGTCTTCGATGGAACTCAAGAAGCAGGAGGGCTACTTT
>JBIIDW010000253.1:0-4395 GCA_044238215.1 Steroidobacteraceae bacterium | reverse complement strand
CCGCCTCGATGTCACCCTGGGTTTCGACCAGCGCCTTCTTGCACTCCATCATGCCGGCACCGGTCCGCTCCCGGAGCTGCCTGACGAGGTCTGCGGAAATGCTCATCGATCAGCCCCTCCGGCGCGGCGCCGGGCCACTGGAGCGGCGCTTGGCCGCGGGCGCCGAGGCTGAAGCCGAGGACTCCCCGGCGGCTTCCACGCCCGGCACGTCGACCAGTTCCGCGACGTCTTCCTCGCCCTCTGCAGCGACGGCTGCCACGGCCGGCACCGGAGCCCGCCGGCGTGCCGGCGCGGCGCCCGCTGCGGGACGGCGGGCCCTGACCGGGGCCTCGCGCCGCTGCGGCTTGCCGCGGCCTGCCTTGGGCTTCGGGTTGCCCTGCTCGTCGAGTTCCACGAACTCGTCCTCGCCCACCGCCAGCGTGGGGACCGACGAGCGTCCCTCGAGCACGGCGTCGGCGATGCCGGCCGCATAAAGCTGGATGGCGCGCATGGCGTCGTCGTTGCCCGGGATCACGTAGTCGATCGAATCGGGCGAGCAGTTGGTGTCGACCACGGCCACCACGGGAATGCCGAGCTTGCGGGCTTCGTGGATGGCGATGTTCTCGTGGCCGACGTCGATGACGAAGATCGCGTCAGGGAGCGACTCCATGGCCTTGATGCCGCCCAGACTGCGCTCGAGTTTCTCCATCTCGCGGCGCAGCATGGTGCCTTCCTTCTTGCCGCGCTTCTCGAGGGTTCCGCTGTCCTTCATGTCGGTCAGGTCGGTCAGACGCTTGATCGACTGGCGAACGGTCTTGAAGTTGGTGAGCATGCCGCCCAGCCAGCGCTGGTTGACGAAGGGCATGCCGCAACGGGCCGCCTCGCGCTGGATCGCCTCACGGGCGGAGCGCTTCGTGCCGACGAACAGCAGCGTGCCGCCGTCGGCCACGAGGTTGCGCACGAACCCCGCCGCTTCCGCGTAGAGAGGCGCGGTCTTCTCGAGGTTGATGATGTGGATCTTGTTGCGTTCGCCGAAGATGTATTCCGCCATCTTCGGGTTCCAGAAGCGGGTCTGGTGTCCGAAATGGACTCCCGCTTCCAGCATCTGCCGCATGGACACGCTGGCCATAAGTCTCTCCTTGTCGGGTTGGGCCTCCGCGCATCTCGGCAGCCATTCCTGAAGACATTGCGTCAGGAACACCCAGCTGCCGATTCAGCGATGCGCGTGTGGAGTTGTTTACGTTGCCAAAAAAGGCCGCGCTTTATACCATGAACTTCCCGCCCGAACAACGCCTTACGCCCTGCCGCGGCGGGGTGTATCCAGTGCCATGCTCGTGACCATAAAGACCCCCGAGGAACAGCAGAAGATGCGCGAGGCCGGCCGCCTCGCGGCCGAGGTGCTCGACCTGATCGGCGAGCACGTCCAGCCTGGCATCACCACCGACGAACTCGACCGGATCTGCCACGATCACATCGTCCAGGTGCAGCGCGCGGTGCCCGCCAACCTGAACTACCGGGGGTTTCCCAAGACCATCTGCGCCTCGGTCAACCACGTGGTCTGCCACGGCATCCCCAACGACAAGCGCCTGAAGTCGGGGGACATCGTCAACATCGACGTCACGGTGATCCGTGACGGATTCCACGGCGACACCAGCCGCATGTATTTCGTCGGCCGACCGCCCGTGCAGGCCCAGCGGCTCGTCGAGTCCTGCCACGAGGCCATGTGGCGCGGCATCCGGCAGGTGCGCCCGGGCGCCCGGCTGGGCGACATCGGCCACGCGATCCAGACCTTCGTGGAGGACTGCAGCTTCTCCGTCGTGCGCGAGTACTGCGGCCACGGGATCGGCCGGATCTACCACGAGGACCCGCAGATCCTGCACTACGGCCAGCCCGGCACCGGACTGGAGCTGCGCCCCGGCATGACCTTCACGATCGAACCGATGATCAACGCCGGCAAGCGCTTCGTAAGGCTGCTGCCTGACGGCTGGACGGTCGTCACCAAGGACCATTCGCTGTCGGCCCAGTGGGAGCACACGATCCTGGTGACCGAATCGGGCTTCGACGTGCTGACCCTCGGAGACTGCTCGCCTCCTGTCGGGACCGGCTGATGGACCCGGCCGACGCGGAAGCACTGGCCCCGGGACCGGTGGAAACCGCGGGCGAGTTGTCGTGGCCGCTGCTGGAGCGCCTGCCCCAGCGCATCCGCGCCGAGGGCGGATCGGCCGAGTCGTTTGCCGCCGCCCTGCGCGAGGGCCAGACGGACCTTCGCGCGCGGTTCCACGCCGAGGAACCGGTCGAGACGCTCGTACACGCGCGCGCACGCCTGCTCGACGTCGTCCTGCGCGAAGTGTGGCGCTCGCGAATGGCGGGGCACGACGCGGACTGGTCGCTGGTCGCCGTCGGCGGGTACGGACGCGGCGAACTGCACCCCCACTCCGACGTCGATCTGCTGATCCTCGTGCCGAGCGCACCGGACGCCGACGGACTCGCCGCGCTGGAGCGCCTGGTCGCCTTCATGTGGGACATCGGCCTCGAGGTCGGCCACAGCGTCCGTACGGTCGCGGAATGCGCTGTGGAGAGCGCGGCGGACGTCGGCGTCATGACATCCCTGATCGAGGCGCGGCTGCTCGCCGGCAACGCGGCGCTGCTCGCCGCGATGCGCGACGCGCTGGGGCCCGCCCACGTCTGGCCGGTGAAGGCGTTCTTCGAAGCCAAGGTCCGCGAGCAGGCGGAGCGGCACCTCAAGGCCAACGACACCGCTTACAACCTCGAACCCAACGTCAAGACCGGGCCCGGCGGCCTGCGGGACATCCAGACCATCGCCTGGGTGGCGAAGCGCCATTTCGGCGCCGACACCCTCGACGAGCTGGCGGCAAAGGGGTTCCTCGCGCCCTCCGAACTGCGCCGCCTGAAAGGCGCCCAGGCGTTCCTGTGGAAGGTGCGCTTCGGCCTGCACGTCCTGACCGGCCGCCGGGAAGACCGCCTGCTCTTCGACCACCAGGTCAAGCTGGCACGCGCCTTCGGCTACGAGGACGCCTCGTTCACGCTGGCGGTGGAGCAGCTGATGCAGCGCTACTACCGTACCGTCATGGACGTCAGCCTGCTCAACGAACTGCTGCTGCAGCTGTTCCGGGAGGCGATACTCGACGAACACGCTGCGCCACGTCCGCTCAATTCCCGCTTCCAGGTCCGCAACGACTACCTGGAGGCGGTGAGCGACGACCTCTTCGCGCGCCAGCCGTCGGCCCTGCTCGAGCTGTTCGTGCTGCTGCAGCAGAACCCCGACATCCGCGGGGTACGGGCATCGACGATCCGCGCGGTGGGTCGCCACCTGTGGCTGATCGACGAGGAGTTCCGCCAGAATCCGCGCAACCACAGGCTGTTCCTCGAGATCCTGCGTGCACCGGCGGGCGTCACCCACGAGTTGCGGCGCATGAACACCTACGGCGTGCTCGGTCGCTACATTCCGTCGTTCGGCCGCATCGTCGGCCGGATGCAGTACGACCTGTTCCACGCCTATACCGTGGACGCCCACACGCTGTTCGTCGTCAGCAACCTCCGGCGGCTCGCCATTACCCGCTTTGACCACGAACTGCCGAACCTGTCGCGGATCATGCAGGCCCTGCCCCGCCAGGAGGTGGCGTATCTCGCCGCGCTCTTCCACGACATCGCCAAGGGCCGCGGCGGCGACCACTCGGACCTCGGAGCGGTGGACGCCGAAGCCTTCTGCCTGGAGCAGGGCCTGTCGCGCTACGACGCGCGGCTGGTGGCGTGGCTCGTCCGCAACCACCTGCAGCTGTCGATCACCGCGCAGAAACAGGACATTTCGGATCCCGCCGTGATCAACGCCTTCGCCCGCAAGGTCGGCGACGAGACCCACCTCGACTATCTCTACGTGCTGACGGCGGCCGACGTCCGTGGCACGAACCCCCGGCTCTGGAACTCCTGGAAGGCATCGTTGTTCCACGAGTTCTACGAGAGGGTGAAGGGCGCGTTGCGGCGGGGCCTGGAAAGCCCTATCGACAAGGACGAGCTGCTCAGGGAAATCCAGGCCGCGGGGCGCGGACTCCTCGCGGGTGCCGGCGTGCCGGCGGCCGACGTCGAGGCCGTCTGGACCAATCTCTCCGAGGCGTACTTCCTGCGAAGCACGCCGGAGGAAATTGCCTGGCAGACCCGGGAACTCGCGCGGCGGCATGCCGACCCGGACGAACCCGTGGTGGCGGTCCAGGCCGAGAGCCAGCGCGGCACCACGTCGATCATGACCTTCGCGCCCCACAGGCGGCACGGCTTCGCACGCAGCACGGCGGTGCTGGACCAGCTCGGCCTGACCATCGTCGACGCGCGCATCACGCCGACGCAGGACGGCAACAGCCTGGACCTGTATCACGTGCTCGAGGACGACGGCTCGGCCATCAA
>JBIIDW010000252.1:0-4398 GCA_044238215.1 Steroidobacteraceae bacterium | reverse complement strand
GTTGATGAACTCCACTGCGTACTCGAGCGTCAGCGGGATCGGCGGCACCAGCAGCAGCGCGTCGTCCTTGCCGGCCGCGCGCACGTTGGTGAGCTTCTTCTCGCGGATCGGGTTCACCACGAGGTCATTGTCGCGGCTGTGGATGCCGATGATCATGCCCTCGTACACCTTGCTGCCGTGCTCGACGAACAGCCGGCCGCGCTCCTGCAGCGTGAACAGCGCGTAGGCCACCGCCTCGCCGTTCTCGTTGCTGATCAGCACGCCGTTGTGGCGCTCCGGGATCTCGCCCTTGACCACGTCGTAGCCGTCGAAGATGTGGCTCATCAGGCCGGTGCCGCGTGTCATCGTCATGAACTCGCCCTGGAAGCCGATCAGGCCGCGGGCCGGGATCCGGTACTCGAGGCGCACGCGCCCCTGGCCGCGGCCGGTCGGGTCGCCCTCGACGACCATGTCGACCAGCTCACCGCGCCGGGTGCCGAGCTCGGACATGATCGAGCCCTGGTAGCCCTCGTCGACGTCGATCGTGAGCGCCTCGAAGGGCTCCTGGGCGACGCCGTCGACCACGCGCTTCAGCACCTGCGGCTTGCCGACCGCGAGCTCGAAGCCCTCGCGGCGCATGTTCTCGACCAGGATGGTCAGGTGCAGCTCGCCCCGACCGGAGACGCGGAACACGTCGGCGTCGGCGGTTTCCTCGACCCGCAGAGCCACGTTGCTCTGCAGCTCGCGCATCAGCCGGTCGCGGATCTGGCGGCTGGTGACGAACTTGCCCTCGCGGCCGGCCAGCGGCGAGGTGTTGACCTGGAAGGTCATGGCGAGCGTCGGCTCGTCGACCTCGATCGGCGGCAAGCCCTCGGGGCGCTCGGGGTCGCAGATCGTCAGCCCGATGTTGACCTCGTCGATGCCGGTGATGGCGACGATGTCGCCGGCCTGGGCCTCGTCCACCGGCTTGCGTTCGAGCCCGCGGAACGTCAGCACCTGGGCGATCTTGCCGGTGCCGCGCTCCTGGTCGCCCCAGCGCAGGGCGACGTTGCGCCCGGCACGCAGCGTGCCGCGACGGATGCGGCCGATGCCGATGCGGCCGACGTAGGAGTTGTAGTCGAGGGTGGAGATCTGCAGCTGCAGCGGCGCGTCGACGTCGAGCTTCGGCTCCGGGATGTGAGCGAGCACGGCGTCGAACAGCGGCGTCATGTCGGCGGAGGGCTTGCCGAGGTCGGCGGTGGCCCAGCCCTGCAGCGCCGAGGCGTAGACGATCGGGAAATCCAGCTGCTCGTCGGTGGCGCCGAGCTTGTCGAACAGCTCGAAGGTGCGGTCGATGACCCAGTCCGGGCGCGAGCCCGGGCGGTCCACCTTGTTGACCACGACGATGGCCTTGAGGCCGAGCGCCAGCGCCTTGCGCGTGACGAAGCGCGTCTGCGGCATGGGGCCCTCGACGGCGTCGACCAGCAGCAGCACGCCGTCGACCATCGACAGCACGCGCTCCACCTCGCCGCCGAAGTCGGCGTGGCCCGGCGTGTCGACGATGTTGATGCGGGTGCCCCGGTACTCGATCGCGCAGTTCTTGGCGAGGATCGTGATCCCGCGCTCGCGCTCGAGGTCGTTGGAGTCCATGACGCGCTCGCCGACGCGTTCATGGGCGGCGAACGTGCCGGACTGCTTCAGCAGGCAGTCGACCAGCGTGGTCTTGCCGTGGTCGACGTGCGCGATGATCGCGATGTTGCGGATCGGTCGGGCGGTGGACATGGGGGGCACGCCGGGCGGGAAAAAGGTCGCGAAGCCTACCAGACCGCCCCGACGGTTGCGACTTGCTCGCGGCTTGTGCGTAAATCCGGGGTCCCCCGCCCCCTACAAAGGAGTTGTAGCGATGAAAATACAGAGACGTGCCCGCGTGCTGTCCCCGGTGGCCCTCCTGGCGCTCGGCGCCGTCGTGGCCGCCGCGCCGCTGGTGGCCCAGAACGCCAATCGCGGAGCCCAGCAGATCAAGTTCCGGCAGTCCGCCTATACGATCCTCGGCGCCCAGATGGGCATCATGGGTGCGATGGCCTCCGGCAAGGCGCCTTACGATGCGAAGGCCTTCCAGACCGCGGCCGACCGCGCTGCGGTGCTGTCGTCGATCGCGGCGGAGAGCTTCCCGGCCGGTTCCGACACGGGCGCCCCGACCAAGGCGAAGCCGGAGATCTGGGCCCAGCAGGCCGACTTCCAGAAGCTCATGAAAGACCTGACCGACCGCTCGGCGGCGCTCGCCCAGGCGGCCCGCAGCAACAACATCGACACCATCAAGCCTGCGGTCGGCGCCCTCGGCGGTTCGTGCAAGGCCTGCCACGACAAGTACAAGCTTGACTGAACCCGCCATCCAGCTCGGCTTCGCGGAGCGGGGCGACTGCCGCATCCAGTACGCGGTGTCGGGGCGAAACCACGCCCCGGCACTGCTGCTGCTCAATCCGCTCGGTGCGAACCTCGACGTCTGGTCGGAACAGCGCGCGGCGCTGGAGCGCGTCTTCCGCGTCATCCGCTTCGACGCGCGCGGCCACGGCGGGTCCGCGCTGCCGAAGGGCGAGCCTTCGCCCTGCTCGATCGACGACCTGCTCGGCGACGCACTTGCGGTGCTCGACGCCCTGCGCGTGCCGCGCGCCCACTGGTGCGGGCTGTCGCTCGGCGGGATGATCGCGATGCGGGCCGCCGTCGCGTCGCCCGAGCGCGTCGGCCGCCTGGTGCTCGCCAACACCACGGCGCACCTGCCGCCGGCCTCGATGTGGGACGAGCGCATCGCCACCGTGCTGCGCGCGGGCATGGGCCCGATCGCCGACGCACTGCCGCAGCGCTGGTTCACGCCGGGCTTCGTCGAGCGCGCTCCCGCCGCGGTGGAGCGCGTCGTCGTCATGGTGCGCTCGACCCAGCCGCGTGGCTACGCGCAGGCCTGCGCGGCGATCCGCGACATGGACCAGCGATCGACGCTGGGCGACATCGTCGCCCCCACCCTCGTGCTGGCGGGGGCGCGCGATCCGTCGACGCCGGTCGAGCACGCCGAGGCGCTGCTCGACGGCATCCGCGGATCGGACCTGCGGGTGCTCGACGCGGCGCACCTGTCGTGCGTCGAGGACGCCGAGGAGTTCACGGGCGCCGTGCTCGACTTCGTGCGCGACTGATCACGCGGGCGAACGTGACCGACCAGCGCCTCGCAACCCGCTACGTGCCGTTGTGGATCGGCGGGTCGCTCCTCGGCCGCGTGCGTCGCGACCTGCTGCCCGTGGTGGCGGGCTTTCCTGAAATCGGCGACGCGGAGCTCGGGTTGCGGCTGCTCGACGAAGGTGCGAGCCGCGCCGCCCGCAGCCGCCTGCTGCAGTCGCTCGCCCGGCGGCTGCGCCGCGCCGGGCTGATTGCCGACTGGCGCAACGAACGCTGCGCGGTGCTCGACCCGGAGGGCCGGGAAGTTGCGCGGCTGGAGCGCGGCGCGTTCCGCACGCTGGGGATCCAGAATCGCGCGGTGCACGTCAACGGGCACCGGCACGACGGCCGGATCTGGATCGCCCGTCGCAGCGCCCTCAAGCGGGCCGATCCGGGCATGCTCGACAACCTCGCGGCCGGTGGCGTCTGCGCCGGCGAGACGCTGCGCCGCTGCGCCATGCGCGAACTGTGGGAGGAAGCCGGCGTGCCGCACCGGCTCGCGGCGCGCGTGGACTTCCCGGGGATGGTCATTCACTCGCTGCGCGAGACGCAGTTCGGTGTGCACGACGAGCAGGTGATCGTGGCGGACGTGCTCCTTCCGGACGATTTCGAGCCGAGCGGCCGCGACGGCGAGGTCGAGGAGTTCCTGTGCCTGGCGGCGGGTGACGTGCAGGCCGCGCTCGACGCCGGCGAGTTCACGGTCGAGGCGGGCCTGGCGATGCAGGAGTTTCTGGACCGGCGAGCCGCCGAAGCGCATCGCCCGTGATCCGGTGCGGCACCCACTCGTCGAGTGCCGCGGCGCCGAGCGACGCGTAGAGGCGCAGCGCCGGCTCGTTCCAGTCGAGCACCACCCACTCGAGCCGCGTCAGCCCCTCGCGCAGGCAGCGCTGCGCAAGCTGCTGCAGCAGCGCGCTGCCGATGCCGCGCCCGCGGTGCGTGGGCCGCACGAAAAGGTCCTCGAGGTAGATGCCGTGGCGGCCGCGAAACGTCGAGAAGTTGTAGAACCAGAGCGCGAAGCCCGCGGTCTCCGTCCGTCCTGCCGCCGTCCATTCGGCGATGTCGCAGTACACGCGGGGCCGCTCGCCGAACAGGGCCTCCCGCAGCAACGCCTCGGTGGCGTCGACCTCCGGCAACAGCTTTTCATATTCCGCCAGCGCGCGGATCAGCTCGTACACGGTGCCGACGTCGCGTGGCTCCGCGGGCCGGACGAGCAACGGGCTGGTGGGGTCCATGCGC
>JBIIDW010000284.1:0-4021 GCA_044238215.1 Steroidobacteraceae bacterium | reverse complement strand
CGCGGCGCGCGCCGGGCTGGCTACCACGTCACGGTCACGCCCTTGGTCTTGAGGTAGGGCTCGAGGCCCTCCTTGCCGAACTCGCGGCCCCAGCCGGACTGCTTGTTGCCGCCGAAGGGCATGGCCGGGTCGATCGCTGCGTGCATGTTCACGCTGACCTGGCCGGAGTCGATCCTGCGCACCATCTGCAGCGCCTTGCCGATGTCGCGCGTCCACACGCTGCCGGAGAGCCCGTAGATCGTCGAGTTGGCCTCGCGGGCGACGGCGTCGAGGTCGTCGTCCCCGAACGATTGCACGCACAGCACCGGGCCGAAGATCTCGTTCTTCACCGGCGTCATGCCGCTCTGCATTCGCGCCAGCACGGTCGGCTCGTAGAACCAGCCCGGGCCGTTCGGTGCGCGCCCGCCGCAGACGACCTCACCACCCTCGCGCCGGCCGGCCTCGACGAAGCCCGACACGCGCTCGCGGGCCTCGGCGCTGATCAGCGGCCCGAACTCCGACGTCGGGTCGAGGCCGGGGCCGATCTTCATGGCCCGCGCGACTGCCGCAACGCCGGCGACCACCTGGTCGTGGACCTTCTCGTGCACGAACAGCCGCGTACCCGCCATGCAGTTCTGGCCCTGCAGGAAGAAGCAGGCGCGCGCGGCGCCGGGGATCACCTGCTCGAGGTTGGCGTCGGGGAACACGACCACGGGCGACTTGCCGCCGAGCTCGAGCGTGACTTTCTTGAGGTTGCCCGCGGCGGCCTTGACGATCAGCCGGCCGACCTCGGTCGAGCCGGTGAAGGCGATCTTGTCGACGCCCGGATGCGCGGCGAGCGCCGCGCCCGCGGTTTCGCCATAGCCGTTGACCAGGTTGACCACGCCGTCGGGCACGCCCGCTTCCTGGCAGATCTCCATCAGCCGCATCGCGGTCAGCGGCGTCAGTTCAGCAGGCTTCAGCACCACCGTGCAGCCGGCGGCGAGCGCCGGCGCGACCTTCAGCATCACCATCGGCAGCGGCGAGTTCCAGGGCGTGATCGCGCCGACCACGCCGAGCGGCTCGCGCAGCGTGAACGACAGGGCTTCGCCGGGCCGCTTGCCGCCGGGCGCGGCCGGGATCGTCGCGCCCTCGATCTTGGTGGGCCAGCCGGCGTAGTAGCGGAAGAAGTCGGGCACCACGCCGCCGACCACGTACTGCGCCAGTGGCATCGGCAGGCCGTTGTCGAGGATCTCGAGCTCGACGAGCTGCTGGAAGTTCTGCTGCACCAGGTCGGCGATCTTCCAGATCACCGCGCTGCGCTGCGCCGCCGTGAACTTCGACCACGGGCCCTCGAAGGCGCGCCGGGCCGCGGCGACCGCCAGGTCGATCTCGGCCGCGCCGCCCGCGGCGCACTGCGCGATGCGGCGGCCGGTGGCCGGGTCCTCGATGTCGATCAGGCCGCCGGCGTCGCCGTGGACCCACCGGCCGTCGATGAAGTGGCCGTGCGGCCGGGCGAGGAAGTCGAGGCTGGCCTGGGAGACGTTCAGTGCAGTACGGGTGCTCATGGCGCGATCCTAAACGCCGGCGGTCGACCGCCGGCACCGCGCTTCGTGGCGGCGACCGGTCAGCGGGCGGCGCCGGGTCGCCTGCGCGTTGAGGTCCGCCGTGGGGGCCGGTACGCTGCCGCGGCCATGTCCACCTACGAAACCCAGGCCGACGCCGTGCTGCCCCCCGACCGGGCGCGTTTTTCCGCCCACGTTCCCGTGCTCGTCATCGGCGGCGGCGGCACCGGGCTCACGGCTGCGCTGGCGGCGCACCAGGCGGGCGCCGAGGTGCTGGTGCTCGAGCGCGACGCCTCGGCGCTCGGCACCACCGCGATGTCCACCGGCCTGATCCCCGCCGCCGGCACGCGCCAGCAGCGCGAGAAAGGCATCGTGGATTCGCCCGCGACCTTCGCCGACGACATCATGCGCAAGGCCAAGGGCCAGACCGACTACGGTATCGCGCTGGCGCTGGCGCAGGCGTCGGCGCGCACCATCGAGTGGCTGGCCGACGACCATCAGGTGCCCCTGACGCTGGTCGACAGCTTCCTTTACCCCGGCCACAGCGTGAAGCGCATGCACGGCACGCCGAACCGCACGGGCTCCGAGCTCATGGGGGCGCTGTCGGCGGCGATCGACCGGCGCGGGATCGACGTACTGACCGAGGCGCGCGTCGACACCCTGTTCGCCGACGCTGTCGACGGGCGCGTGCGCGGCGTACGTGTCGGGCGCCCCGACGGCAGCACCGAGGACCTGTCCTGCGACGTGCTCGTGCTCGCCTGCTGTGGCTTTGCCGGCAACGCGCAGATGGTCCGCGAGTACATCCCCGAGATCGAGGGGGCCACCTTCTTCGGTCACCCGGGCAACAAGGGCGACGCGATCCGCTGGGGCCTCGCGCTCGGTGCCGCCGTGCGCGACATCCACGCGTACCAGGGGCACGGCGGCCTCGCTGCCGGGCGCGGCATCCCCATCCTCTGGCCGCTGATCATGGAAGGCGGGTTCCAGGTCAACGTCGCCGGCGAGCGCTTCTCGAACGAGGCGCGCGGCTATTCCGAGCAGGCGGTCGACGTGGTGGCCCAGCGCGGTCACGTGGCCTGGGACATCTACGACGAGCGCCTGCATCGGCTGATGCTCGAGTTCGACGACTATCGCGACGCCGTCGAGGCGCGCGCGCTGATCACGGCCGGCAGCATCGACGAACTCGCGCAGCTCGCGGGCATCGATCCGGCCGGCCTCGTGCGTACCGTCGGCGAGGTCGCCTCGCTGGTGCGGGGTGAGGCGGCGGATCGCTGGGGCCGCGACTTCACCGGCAAGCCGGTGCTGCAGGCGCCGTACTATGCGGTCAAGGTCACCGGCGCGCTGTTCCACACCCAGGGCGGGCTGGCGGTCGACGGCCAGGGCCGGGTGCTGCGCGAGGACGGCTCCGCGCTGCCCAACCTGCTGGCCGGTGGCGGCGCGGCGCGGGGCGTGTCCGGGCCCTCGTCGTGGGGCTACATGGCGGGCAACGGACTGCTCACCGCTACCACCTTCGGTCGTTTGGCTGGTGAAACCGCGGCGAGCCTCGTCGCGCGCTGATACCCCTGCGGTGTTACCGTAGGGATCGCTAGGGAAGGGGGATCATCATGGCTACGGAAGCTGCCGCCGTTCCTGCCGCCGCGCGCTGGCGACTGCACCTGGGCTGGGGCATCGGCACGCTGGGGGCCTCGCTGCTGCTGAACGGCTTTGCCGCGCTGCAGGCGTTCTACCTGACCAACGTGCTCGGCGTGTCCGCAGTCACGGCCGCCACGGTCCTGATGATCGCGAAGGTCTGGGACTGGGTCAGCAACCCGCTGATGGGCGTGATCAGCGACCGGACCCAGACGCGCTGGGGCCGCCGCCGGCCCTACCTGCTGCTCGGCGGCATCGTGTCGGGCGTCGCATTCGCGCTGTTCTTCTCGCTGGCGCTCACCCCGCTGTCGCAGTCGCTCGTGCTCGTCGTGCTGGTGCTGGCGCTGGTCGGCACGGGTTACACGATATTCAACGTGCCCTACATGGCCATGCCCTCGGAGATCGTCAGCGACTACGCCGAGCGCACCCGCATGTTCCAGTACCGCGTGCTGTTCATCGCGATCGGCACGCTGATCGGCGCCGGCGCCAGCCAGCGCCTCGCCGAGCTGTTCGGCGGCGGGCCCGAGGGCTACGCGAAGATGGGCATGGTGCTGGGCGGCGGCGTGCTGCTGTTCATGGCCTGGACCTTCTTCGGCACGGCCAACGGCGCGGTGCTCGAGCGCACGAAGACGACGCTGCCGTTCTCGGAGCAGCTGCGCCTGGGCTGGGAGAACAAGCCGTTCATCGCACTGCTCGCCACCAAGGCCACGCAGCTCTTCGGCCTGTTCACCGCCTCGGCGATGGGCATCTTCGTGGTCAAGTACGTGCTCGGCAAGGAGAATCCCGGCACGTGGCTGCTGTGGCTCACCGTGGTCAGCTTCCTCGCGCAGGTGGCCTCGATGCCGGTGTGGGAGTGGATCACGAAGCGCCTC
>JBIIDW010000251.1:0-4430 GCA_044238215.1 Steroidobacteraceae bacterium | reverse complement strand
CCCAGGCGGCCACGGAATCGGTTTCGTCACGCGGAACGGCGGCGCTGACCCAGCGCTCGGCGACCACGACGTGCGGCACGGCGGTCCGCGCCAGCAGCGGATCCGCGGCGCCGGACTCGTCCGCATCCCTGGCACCTGCGCGCTGGCCGGGCGCAGCCGCGTCCTGCGGGCTGGTGCCAGCGCAGCCGCCCATTGCGAGCACGCACAGGAGAAGCGGCAAGAGTGGTCGCAAGGGCGGGCTGCGAGGCGTTCGGGAGTTCATGCCTCGTCGAGGAAGCCTGCCACGCTGCTTTCGCTGTCCGCGCGCACGCGCGCCAGCATCTCGTCGAGGGTCTCGGGCTTCGCGACCGCGTAGCCCTGCGCGAAGTCGACGCCGAGCGCGGCGACGCGGCTGCGGATCTCGGCGTTCTCGACGTACTCGGCCACCGTCTCGATCTTCATCTCTTTCGCGAGCGTGACGATCGCGCGCACGGTGGCGTCGGAGCGCTGGTTGACGAGGATGTCGCGGACGAAGCTGCCGTCGATCTTCACGCGGTTCACGGGCAGCGTCTTCAGGTAACTGAGCGAGTTGACGCCGATGCCGAAGTCGTCGAGCGCGAACCGGCAGCCGCGTGCCTTGATGCGCGCGATCAGGTCGGTGGCCTTGGCGAGGTTCGACAGCGCCACGCTCTCGGTGATCTCGAACGTCAGCAGCGCCGGAGCCAGCCGCGAGCGGTCGATGCACTCCTCGACGCGGGTCCAGAACTTCGAATCCATCAGCGACGGGCCCGACACGTTGATGGACAGGCCGATGCGACGCTCGTAGAGCACGCCACGGTGCTTGCCGAGGATGCTGAAGGCGTTCTGGATCACCCAGTCGTCGACCTCGCCGAGCAGCTGGTAGCGCTGCGCGGCCGAGAGGTAGCGTTCCGGGCTGAACGGCCGGCCCTGCTCGTCGAGGCCGCGCAGCAGCAGCTCGTAGCTCTCGTAGTGCTGGCCCTGCAGCGGCGCGATCCGCTGCGCGAACAGCATCATGCGATCGTTGTCGAGCGCGTGGCGAAGTTCGGCCACGCTGTTGATGTCGGCGTAGCGCCGCGCCATCGTGGCGTCGGTGTCGGTGTAGACCTCAACGCGGTTGCGGCCCCGGTCCTTGGCCGCGCGGCAGGCGAGCTCGGCAAATGAAGGCGCGCGCCAGGTCCGGCACGTCCACCGTGAGCTCGGCGATGCCGATGCTGGCCGTGACTTCGACGCCGGGCGGCAGCGCCTGCTGGGAGGCCGCGTGGATCGCGCCGCTGAGCTTGTGCGCGGCGCGCTCGGCCAGCTCGACGTTGAGACCGGGCAGGAACACCGCAAACTGGTCGCCACCGAGGCGTGCGGCCACCGCGTTGGGCGGCAGCATCGGGGCCTGCAGCTGCTGGGCGAAGCGCGCGATCAGGTCGTCGCCGCGATCGAAGCCGTGACGGTCGTTGATCAGGTGCAGCTGGTCGATGTCGATGTGCAGCAAAGAGCCGTACCGCATCGGCGAGTTGCTCGCGGCGAGCTCGCGGACGTGGGTCTCGAGCGCGCTGCGGGTGTGCAGGCCGGTCGCGAGGTCGAACCGCCGCGAGATGAGCGTCGAGACCTGGCGGCTGAGATGCTTGCAGAGATAGAGGTGCCGCCGCTCGAAGTCGCTGCGCGCCACCGGACGCAGGAACGCCAGCACGCCCGTGGCCTTGGCGCCGGCGGTGCCACCGCTCGCGAACACGGGAACCGCGATCACCTTGTAGGGCAGTCGCGCGCCGCCGCGCTCGGCGAGCTGGTTGACCACCACGACCCGATGCCGGTTCATCGAGGCGTCCATCAGGCTCGGACGCATGCGCTCGAGGACCTGGTGAGCGTCGCTTTCGGCGGCGTTGGAGTGATGCACGATCAGGTTGACCTGCCGGTCCGGCATCATCACCGCACCGAGCACGCAGCCCATGCGCTCCACGGCGCCACGCAGGACGCGCACGAGGATCGCGTTGTTGTCCGCACCACCCGAGGACGTGTCGGCACTGAGATTGATCAGCCACTCGAGCTCGCGCGTGCGCTCGGACAGCGTGGGCTCGCCCGAGTCGACTGCACCAGGGGTCGCCGCGTCAGGGACGGCCTGCGTGGCGCGCAGGGACCCGGTTTCGCTCTGCACCACCGACAGACGCGAGGCGGTGCCCGTGCGCGCGACCGCCGCTCGGCTCGTGGCGGTACCCACCACGCCCGACTTTGCGGCTGCCTTCGCCGCCGCCGCGGCAGCTTCGGCCGTCTCGGCCTCCAGCAGCGTCCGACCCAGCAGGTTGATCACGGGAGCGAGCAGTGCCGCGACGTGGGTCGCGGAAGGCGCAGGGGCGTCGCGCGGCGAAGCGCCACCCGCGATCACCAGCGTGCAGGCACCGAGTACCCTGCCCTCGCGCAGCGCGGGAAGCACATAGCCGACCATTGCGCCGCCAACGGGCACGCTGACGATCGCCGTGGCATCCCCGCTCTGGGCACGCACGATGGCCGCCTGCAGCGGTGGCGGCGGCGACGGACCGCGCTGCCACAAGGCGTCGCTGCCGAGATCAAAAAAGGCTATCGCACGGACGCGCGGTACCAGCCCGACGGCAATGTCGGCGTAGTCCGCGAGGACCTTGGTGTCGATAGGAGCGGCGCGGCGTGCCATGGGACAATTATGTTCTTCGGGCCGCCGCTCCGCATGCGGTCAGCGCGTGGGCAATATGATTTTCTTGACGACCCGCACGGGCAGAATCCCCGGCTTGTGACGGAGTTCACACGGAGGGGCGCTGGTCGATCAGCCACTCGCGCCAGATGGCAATCAGCACGGCGAGGATCACCGGCCCGATGAACAGGCCGACCAGGCCGAACGCCGCAAGCCCACCGAGGACGCCGAACATGACGAGGAGGAACGGGATACGCGTGGCGCCGCTGATGACCAGCGGGCGGACGATGTTGTCGATCCAGCTGACCGCGGTCAGACCCCATATGAACAGACCGAGCGCCGCGGCGCTCTCACCCTTCAGCAGCAGCCAGAGGCTTGCGCCGCCCCAGACGAAGGGGACCATGAACGGGATCAGCGCGACGAGGAAGGTGACGGCGCCGAGCAGCAGCGGCGCGTGGAGCCCGGCGAACGCGTACCCGACGCCGGCAAGCGTGGCCTGGGCGAGCGCGGCAAGCACGATGCCGTAGACGACCGCCTTGACCGTGTCGCCGACGGCGACGAGGTAGTGGCCGACGCGCACGCTGCCGAAGAACTGCTGCAGCAGCTTCGCCACCTGCCCGGCGAAGGTCTCGCCGTCGCGGTACATGAAGAACAGGCTCACCATCGCGATGATGAGCTTGACGAAGTTGCGGCCCATGCCACCGATAACCTGCGCGACGTCGCCCGAGAACTGCTCGAGCAGCCGCGTGATCTCGCCGTCGAGGCCGGTGGGGTCGTGCGCGATCCGCTGCAGCAGGTCCTGCACTGCGGAGCCGATGAACGGCAGGTCGGCGATGAAGCGCGGCAGCGTGAAGCCCTGCCCGAGCAGCCGGGAAAACTCGCGGTAAACACCCATCGCCTCAGTCTGGATCATCAGGACGAACCAGACGATCGGCACGACGATCATCGCCGACAGCGCAAGAGTCATGATGAGCGCTGCGACCTCGCGACGACCGGCGAAGAAGCGCACGAGGCGCTCGTGCGCCGGCCAGGTGACGTAGGCGAGGATCACCGCCCAGATCACCGGCACGATGAACGGCTGCAGCACCATGATGCACAGCAGCACCAGCCCGACCAGGATCGCGGTGACGATCAGCCGGCGGAGCCAGACGGCGCGGCCGAGGTCCTCGAGTTCCATGTCAGGCGAACCTCATGTCAGGCCAGCCCTTTGGAGTCCGACAGGATCATCGTCAACGCGAGCAGCGCGCAGACGGCCACGCTGAGATTGCGCCGCAGACGCAGGTAGTCGGGCGGAAGGCGATCGCCGAGACGACGGTGCTCGTAGATCCAGAACAGTCCGAAGCCCGCGACCAGCAGCGCAAGCCCGCGCTGACCGCCGACCAGCAGCGCGGCGGTGGCAACGACGGACGGCAGGATGCTGCCGAGCGCGACACCCGTGGACCAGCCCCAGCGACCGAGCGCCAGGCCCCAGTGGACCGCGCCGACGAAGCTCAGGATACCCGCGCCATAGGCCAGGGCCAGCTGCTGTGCAAAGGCGCGCTGCCCATAGCCCGGCAGCAGACCGACGCCGAGCAGCGCCCCCAGGAAGGGCACCACGCCCAGGTACCCGAGGACTTCGGCGATCGGAGCGAGCGAGGGAGGCGGCGGCCGATGGGGCGGCGTGGCGGGTTGGGGGGTCATGGGCACCCGTATTGTCGCAGGAGTGGGCTGACGTGCGCCATCGCCAGTGTGTCCGGGATGAAGGCGCGGCAAATCGGGGCGAAGAGCGGGTGATCACCGC
>JBIIDW010000250.1:0-4449 GCA_044238215.1 Steroidobacteraceae bacterium | reverse complement strand
GGCGTCGACATCGAGATCCGCCGCTCGATGTGGGACTTCCTGCGCGAACTGAACGCGCGGGGCACCACCATCATCCTGACGACCCACTACCTCGAGGAAGCGGAGTCGCTCTGCCGGAACATCGCGATCATCGACAAGGGCCGCATCGCCGAGAGCGACCGCATGGACCGGCTGCTGCGCAGCCTGCACACCGAGTCCTTCGTGCTGACGCTGCGCAACCCCGTGTCCGGGGCGCCCCGGCTCGACGGCTACGAGGTCACGCGCGTGGACGACCACACGCTCGAGGTCGAGGTCAGCAAGGACCGCAGCCTCAACGAGGTGTTCGCGCAGCTCTCGGCCGCCGGCCACGAGGTGCTGTCGATGCGCAACAAGGTGAACCGCCTCGAGGAGATCTTCATGCGTCTGGTCGAGAAGCCGGCGGGGGCGCCGTGAGCGGCGCGGTGCCGGCGCCGGCGAGCGCGCGCGCGACCTGGGTCGGCTTCCAGACCATCCTGCTGCGCGAGTTCGGGCGGATCATCCGCATCTGGGGCCAGACGCTGGTGCCCTCGGCGGTCACGGCCACGCTGTACTTCGTGATCTTCGGCAGCCTGATCGGCCGGCGCGTCGGCCAGATGGGCGGCTTCGAGTACATGCAGTACATCGCGCCCGGGCTGATCATGATGTCGGTGATCACCAACTCCTACGCCAACACGGTGTCGTCGTTCTTCGGCGCGAAGTTCCAGCACTTCCTGCAGGAGATCACGGTCTCGCCGCTGCCGAACTGGGTCATCGTGCTCGGCTACGTCGGCGGCGGCGTGCTGCGCGGGCTGATGGTGGGCGCGGTGGTCACGGTGGTGTCGCTGCTGTTCACGCACCTGACCATCCACCACCTGTTCGCCACCCTGTTCGCGGTGCTGCTGACCGCCGTGATCTTCGCGCTCGCGGGCTTCGTCAACGCGGTGTTCGCCAAGAACTTCGACCAGGTGAACTGGATCCCGGCCTTCGTGCTGACGCCGCTGACCTACTTCGGCGGCGTGTTCTACTCGATCGAGCTGCTGCCGGAGTGGGCGCAGAAGGTCTCGTACGCGAACCCGATCCTGCACATGGTCAACGCCTTCCGCTACGGCTTCCTCGGCACCTCCGACGTCGACGTGACCAAGGCCTTCGTCATCATGCTGGTGGCCGCCGGGGCGCTGTTCGC
The DNA here is from genome assembly GCA_044238215.1 of Steroidobacteraceae bacterium. Classification (GTDB taxonomy): domain Bacteria; phylum Pseudomonadota; class Gammaproteobacteria; order Steroidobacterales; family Steroidobacteraceae; genus UBA964. The sequence goes on along the minus strand of JBIIDW010000250.1, from coordinate 3,269 downwards.
GCTGGCCGTTTCCCTGATGAACCGGGGTACGGGAATCCGCGACTGAAACGCCGCCGCCCGGGCGTATAGTGATGGCGTCGGCCCGCCCGCCGGGTCACCGTACACCCACACACTCGCCCAGGAGTCCGCCATGGTCCGCGATCCCTCGACGACGATCCGCACGTCCTTTCCGCTGGCCGTGGCCTGCGCCGTGGCGCTGGCGCTCGGCGCCGCACCCGCAGCCCAGGCGCAGGGCGTCACCGGCTACAAGCAGGGCGGGGGGTCGGGCCAGGTGACCGGCGCCGCCGGCACCAGCGGCTCGACCGGCGATTCCGGCATCGAGAAGTGCGACCGGCCGATGGGCGCGGTCGCGGTGGTCGAGCCGCAGGACTACGTCATGGGCGCGCTGCGCGGCTACGGGCTCGGCTCGCCGGTCGGCCTGATCCGCATGATGATCCAGCAGTCGAACTGCTTCATCGTCGTCGAGCGCGGCATCGGCATGCAGAACGCGATGCAGGAGCGCGAGCTCGCGGCCTCGGGCGAGGCGCGCTCGGGCTCCAACATGGGCAAGGGCCAGATGGTCGCCGCCGACTTCATCCTGACACCCGAGGTCGTGTTCTCGGAGAGCAATGCCGGCGGCGTCGGCGGTGCGCTCGGGGGCCTGCTCGGCGGCCGGGCCGCGGTGCTCGGCGCGGTGGCCGGCGGGCTGAAGTTCAAGGAAGCGCAGACCAGCATGCTGCTGGCCGACGCCCGCACGTCCGTGCAGGTGGCCGCGGCCCAGGGCAGCACCAAGAAGGCCGACCTGCGCCTCGGCGCCGCGCTGTTCGGCGGCGGCGCGGGCGGCGCGCTCGGCGGCTACGGCAACACCAACGAAGGCAAGATCATCTCCGCCGCGCTGATGGACAACTACAACAACATCGTGCGCGCGGTGAAGGGCGACGAGAGCCTGCAGCGCAACGTCGGCTCGCTGAAGCAGGAGGCCGCCGCGGGCGGTCGCGCCGGCACGGGCCCGGGCTACAACGAGGGCGACGTGGTCGTGCCCAAGATCGCCAACGTCAAGCTGATGGCCGGCCCGTCGGACACGGCGAAGGTCGTGGCCAACCTGCCGCGCGGCGAGGAGATGGTCGTCATCGGCGCCGAGAAGGACGGCTTCCTGAACGTGCAGGGCAGCTCGGGCGCCGGCTGGGTCAAGAAGGTGCTCGTCAACCGGCAGTAGCCGGCGCGCGCTACTTCTGGCGCCAGGCCCCCGAGGCGTCCTGGTAGAACCAGCCCGGCTGCGCGCCGCGCTCCACCCAGCGGCGTGCGAACGTGCGACGGATGTCCGCCTCCCACTCCGGGTGGCCGTTGGCGCGGGCGATCGCCGCGTAGAGCGCGTTGCGGTCGCGGTTGTCCTCGGCGACCAGCGCACGGATGCCGGCGCGCTCGGCCAGCGGCGCGGCGTTGGCGTCGCGGATCTCGATCAGGCCATCGGCCGTCAGGCCGACCGCGCCGGAGGCGAAGTGCGGCTCGAGCTGGCCGAAGCGCGCCTGCATCGACGCGGTGACGGCACGGATCTCGGGGGAGGAGATGTCGAGGTTGGCGTCGGCCTGGGCGTGCGCCGCGGGCACGATCCACTCGAGCAGGCGGCCCGCGGTGGCGCTCGCCAGGGACGGGGCGTCTCCGGGCCCGGCCGGCAGGTACGCGCGAGGCTTCTGCGGCGCCGCGGCCTCCTCGGCGCCGGTCACCTGGTCGATGATGCGGTCGGCGGCCTTCTCGGCGGCGGCGGCCGGGAAGTAGACGTTGATCGTCACGCAGGCCGCCACGGCGAGGCTGGCGAGGGCGACGTTGAGGCGCATGAGTCGGGACATGGGGGCACCTGCTGCGGCCGCGGGCCGCGGTGGCGCCGCGGAAGTCCGCGGCAGTGGTGATTGTCGGTCCATGGTCATTCGATCCGCAACTCTCCCTCGGAGTTCATCTGCGCGACGATCTGCGAGACGAGCTGCGGCCAGTTGACGCGCCCCTCGTTGCCGACGATGTCGATGTGCGGCACGCCCTTGCCCTTCAGCAGGTAGTAGCCCGTGCCCGCCGGCTCGATGCCCGACATCAGGCAGACCTCGTCGCGCAGCCGGCAGCGGATGCCGAGCCGGTCGTAGCGGTAGCTGTCGAACAGCCGGAACAGCCCGCTCTGCAGCGCCGACTCGACGCCGCCGCCGCCGCCGCCCACGTTGGAGATGCTGCCGATGGCCTTCGCGCTGATGCGGTGCAGGCTGCGGTCGCCGGGCGGCGTGCGCAGCTCGGCGTCGAAGGCGACGGGGCTCCACGCGAACAGCTCGAGCCCGTCTACGCGACCCTCGAGACGCCCCGTGATGCTGCCGATCGCGAAGGTGCGGGTGACGAGCGCGAGGTCGAGGTTGTCGATGGCGACGTCGGCGAACAGCCGCGGCCAGCGCCCGAGCGGGTCCTGCAGCCGCAGGTTGCGGCCGATCACCCGGCCGTCGAACACGCGCGCCTCGAGGTCGCCGCCGACCGTCAGCAGGCGGTCGCGGTACTCGACGCGCGGGATCCGGCCCGACACGCTGCCCTGGAACTCGGGCCAGCCGAAGGCGGCGGCGATCAGCGGCATGCTGATCGGCTCGACGTCGCCCTCGAACACGAGCTGCGTCGCGTCGGTGCCCGCCGCGCGCAGGCTGAATTCGCGGACGGCGAGGCCGCCGTCGAAGATCGGGATCCGCGCCGGTGCGCGCAGCGCGACGTCGCGGCCCTGCAGCTGGAGCTCGAGACGCGCCGCGCCGCCCGACAGCCCGTAGGCGCCGCCGCTGCGCCAGGACAGGTACGAGGGCGCGGCCGGTGCCGTGCCGGCAGGGGCCCAGTTCAACTCGCCCTGCAGGCCGTCCATGCGCAGGCTGCCGCCGCGCGCGTCGGCGAACGAGACCTCGTCGAGTCGGAGCGCGAGACGTCGCGGCGCGCCGTCCTCCACCTCGACGCGACCGCGCGCGTTGCCGCCCGCGCGCAGCTGCCCGAAGGGCGTGCCGGCCAGCAGCGTCTTCAGCACGGCGTCGTAGGCCGGGCCGACCGCGAGCTCGGCGACATCGATCCGGGCCGCACGCAGCCACGGCGCGGCCGTGCCGGGACTCGCCGCGGCGTCGCGTGCCGCGGGCACGAGCGTGGCACTGCCATCGGCCTGCAGAAGGTCCCGCAGCGAGACGGCGAGCTCGTCGAGCGCGATGCGCTCACCGATCCAGGCGCCCTGCGCGCGGGCCTGCAGCGGGTGGACGCCGAGGTCGAGGAAGGCCGGGCCGGCGAGCGCCTGG
>JBIIDW010000249.1:0-4450 GCA_044238215.1 Steroidobacteraceae bacterium | reverse complement strand
TCGCGAGCACGGTTCCCCAGTGGTCCACCACCAGGCTGTGGCCGTAGGTCTCGCGGCCGCCTGGGTGTACACCCGTCTGCGCCGCGGCCACCACCGGCGCCAGGTTCTCCACCGCCCTCGCCCGCAACAGCACGTCCCAGTGTGCACGCCCGGTCGGCACCGTGAAAGCCGCGGGCACCGCGAACCACTCGGCGCCGGCCGTGACCAGTGCGCGGAACAGCTCCGGGAACCGCATGTCGTAGCACACGGCCATGCCGAGCCGGCCTGCCGGCGTGTCGACCACGATGGGTGCGGACCCCGGCGCGACCCCGGCCGATTCCCGGTATGACTCGGCCTTGCCCGGGATGTCGACGTCGAAGAGGTGCATCTTGTCGTAGCGGGCCACGCGTTCGCCCCGGGCGTCCAGCACCAGCGACGCGGCAGCGACGCGCGGCTCGCCGGGAACGCGCAGCGGGATGGTGCCGGCGACGATCCACATGCCGAGTTCCCGGGCGGCCGCGGCCAGCGCGTCCTGTATCGGACCCTCGCCAGGCTGCTCGGCAACCCCAAGCTTGTCCGCGTCGCGCAACCCCATGAACGCGAAGTTCTCGGGGAGCACGGCCACCGACGCGCCGGCGGCGGCGCAGCGGCGCAGCAGCTCGCGCGCGGCCCCCAGGTTGGCGGCGACGTCGGGACCCGAGGTCATCTGAATGGCGGCGACGGACATGGGCGGAGTCTAGCAGCGGCGGGCCCGGCGTCAGGCGAGCACGACGTCGAACTGGTCGACCTCGTACAGCGATTCGGCCTGCAACCGGATCGGCCGGCCCGCCTCCGCCTCCAGCTCGGCAAGCACCGAGGAATCCTCGCCGAGCAGACGTTCCACCACGTCCTGGTGAGCGAGGATCAGCAGCTCGCGGCTGCCGAACTGCCGCGCCTGGCGCTGTATCTCGCGGAACACGTCCTGGCAGACGGTCTCGGCCGAGCGCACGAAGCCGCGGCCCTCGCAGCTGCGGCAGGGTTCGCACAGCACATGCTCGAGGCTCTCGCGCGTGCGCTTGCGCGTCATCTCGACCAGCCCCAGAGGGGACAGCGACGCCACCTGCGTCTGCGCGTGGTCGGCCGCCAGCGCCCGCTCGAGCGCCTCCAGCACCTGGCGGCGGTGGGCCTCGTCGCGCATGTCGATGAAGTCGATGATGATGATGCCGCCGAGGTTGCGCAGCCGCAGCTGTCGCGCGATCGCCACGGCGGCCTCGAGGTTGGTGCGGAAGATGGTGTCCTCGAGGTTGCGGTACCCCACGTAGCCGCCCGTGTTCACGTCGATCGTGGTCATCGACTCCGTCTGGTCGATGACGAGGTAGCCGCCGGACTTGAGCGGAACCTTGCGGTCGAGCGACCGCAGGATGTCCTCGTCGACTGCGTGCAGGTCGAAGATCGGTCTCGGCCCGGAATACAGCTCGATGCAGGCCTCGGCTCCCGGAATGAAGTCGCCGGCGAATGCCAGCATGCGCGCATGGGTCGCCGCGTCGTCCACCAGCACACGTTCCACGCCGCGCGCGAGTTCGTCGCGCAGGATCCGCAGCGGCAGCGGCAGGTCCTCGTGGACGAGCTCGCCCGCCCGGCTGTGCAGCGACCGCTCCTTGACGTGGGACCAGAGCCTCTCGAGGTATGCGAGGTCCGCTGCCAGCTGCGCCTCGGGCACGCCCTCGGCGGCCGTGCGGACGATGTACCCGCCGGAGTGACCTTCGCGCACGATGGCCTGCATGGCCTCGCGCAGCCGCGTGCGCTCGGCCTCGCGCTCGATGCGCGCGGACACGCCGATGCCGCGTCCGCGCGGCATGAACACCAGGAAGCGCGAGGGCAGCGAGATGAACGTCGTCAGCCGCGCGCCCTTGGCCCCGATCGGATCCTTGACGATCTGGACGACGATGTCGTCGCCGGCGCTGACGAGCCGGCGGATGTCCTCGCTGCGTGGCCCCCCGGGCGCGGTCGGCAGGCCCTGCGTCGGACCCGTGCCCGCCGCGGCCACCACGGCCTGGGCGTCGAACTGCGAGCCCGGGCCCGCGATGTCGTCCACGTGCAGGAACGCCGTGCGCGACAGGCCCGCGTCGACGAATGCCGCCTGCATCCCCGGCAGCACGCGGGAAACGCGACCCTTGTAGATGTTGCCGACGATGCCGCGCCGACTGGCGCGCTCGATGAAGACCTCCTGCAGCACGCCTCCCTCGAGCAGCGCCGCGCGCGACTCGCGCGGACCGACGTTGATCAGGATCTCCGCGCTCATGCCCCCTCCCGCCAGACCGGAACGCCCGCCTCGGCAAGCAGTTCGGCGGTCTCGAACAGCGGCAGGCCGACGACGCCGGAATAGCTGCCCTCGAGCCGCCGGACGAATGCCGCGCCGTAGCCCTGGACCGCATAGCCGCCGGCCTTGTCCCGCGGCTCCCCGGTGGCCCAGTAGGCGTCCATTTCCGCTTCGCCCAGCCTCCGGAAGATCACGCGGCTGCGCGACAGCCGGGTGCGGGTCGCGCCGCCGCTGGCAAGGGCCACGGCGGTGAACACCTCGTGCTCGCGGCCAGAGAGGCGGCCCAGCATTTCGCGGCACTCCGCGGCGTCCAGCGGCTTGCCCAGCACCTGGTCGTCGATGACGACCGAGGTGTCGGCGGCGAGCACCGGCAGGCCACCGATCCGCCCGGCCGCCGCGACGAGTACGCCGGCCGCCTTGCTGCACGCGAGGCGCAGCACGTAATCGGACGGCGGTTCGTCGACGCGACGCGTCTCGTCGGCATCCGACGGCACGACGATGTGCGGCACCCCCAGCTGGCGCAGCAGCTCGGCGCGGCGCGGCGACGCGGAACCGAGGCAAAGCACGGGCGCTGTCATGGCGCGGGATCCTCAGTCACGATGGTAGGGGTGGCCGAGCAGGACGCTCTGCGCCCGGTAAATCTGCTCCGCGAGCAACACGCGCGCAAGCGCGTGCGGCAGCGTCAGGCGCGACAGTGACCAGCACTCCGCCGCCCGCGCCCGTACTGCCGGCGAGTGGCCATCCGGTCCGCCGATCAGCAGCGCGACGTCGGGCGCCTCCCGTTCCAGGGTCGACAACCGTGCGGCCAGTTCGCGCGTGTCGAGCTGCCGGCCCGTTTCGTCGAGCAGCACGGCGCGCTCACGCTCACGCAGCGCCGCCAGTACCCGCTCGCCTTCGCGCTGCGTGGCCTGCAACGCGCCGCGCGCCGCCGAACGCGGGGCCGCGTCGATTGCCGTCAGCTCGAGCTTCCACGGGCTGCGGATGCGACGCAGGTAGTCGGCCACCGCCGTGTCGACCCAGGCAGGCATCCTGGAGCCCACGGCGAGGATGCGCAGGCGCATGAGTCGACGGGACCGGTGCCCGCCGGACGGATCAGCGGCCCGGCGCGGCCGAGGGACGGCGGCGCGGGCGTGGGGCGGCCGCCGGCACCGCCGCCGACGGCGGGCTGGCCGAGGACTCCCACAGCTGCTCGAGCTGGTAGAACTCGCGCGCGCGCGGCAGCATGACGTGGACCATCACGTCGGGCAGGTCGACGAGCACCCACTCGCCCTCCTGGGCGCCCTCGACGCCGAACGGGCGGACGCCCCCGGCCTTGGCAAGCTGTACGACCCGGTCCGCGATGGACCTGACGTGGCGGTCGGAATTGCCGCTGGCGATCACCATGAAATCGGTGACGTCGCTGTGGCCACGTACGTCGATCGAGCGGACGTCGACGGCCTTCATGTCGTCGAGTGCGCCGAGCGCCACGGCGAGCACCCTGTTTTCCGCGGGCCGCGGCGAACTGGCGGGCGCCGCGCCCTTGCGGGCCGTGGCGCTGCGAGCCGGGGTCTTGCGGGGGGCGGTGCTGCCCTCGACGGATTTGCGCGGCGCAGCCTTGCGGGCGGGCGTCTTGCGGGAGGGCGTCTTGCGCGGGGGCGTCTTGCGGGTGTCGGTCATGAATCAGTCGTGGCGCTGGGCCGGCGTCCTCGAGGGGTGGCGAGCATAGCATCCCGTCTCCAGGATGATTTCCCGAACCGCATCGGGCACGAGGAAGCGCGGATCCCGGCCCGTCGTGATGATCTGGCGGAGGTCGGTCGACGAGATCTCGAGCTGCGTGACGCCGTGGACGTAGATGCGCCCGGCGACCGCGGCGTGCAGGTCGCGCACCGAACCGGTGCCGTGATCGACCATCAGCTCACCCAGCGGGCCGCTGGTCGGCGCCCGCCACCCTGGCCGATGCGCCACGACCACGTGGGCCAGCGCCATGATCTCGCGCCAGCGATGCCAGCCGGGCAGCCCGAGGAAGGCGTCCATGCCGACGACGAGGCAGATGGGTCGCCCGGGCAGCTCGTCCCTCAGCTCCGTGAGGGTATCGACCGTGTAGGAAACGCCCACGCGCCTCACCTCGCGGTCGTCGACGACGAATCCGGGCTGGTCCGCCACGGCCGCGCGCACCATCGCGAGCCGCAGGCC
>JBIIDW010000248.1:0-4458 GCA_044238215.1 Steroidobacteraceae bacterium | reverse complement strand
ACCCGATCCAGGAGTCCGACGGCGGCGCGCTCCAGCATCGGGTCGATCCCGCGCACGGTGACCCCGAGCGCGCGCGGACCGCGCGCGAGCATGCCCTGCGCCTCGACGTATGGCACCGCATGGGTCACCCCCGGTGTCGCCAGAGCCGCGCGCCGGGCACCCTGCCAGTCCTCGAGCACTCCCTCGAGGCCCGTCAGCGTGGCGTGCGAGGTGACCGACAGCATGCGGGAACGCAGCTCGCGCTCGAAGCCGTTCATCACCGACAGCACGACGATGAGCACGGCCACGCCCAGTGCGAGGCCCGCGACCGACACCAGTGCGACGAAGGACACGAAGCCGCGGCGCTGCGCCGCGCCGAGGTAACGGGTCCCGAGCATCCACTCGTAGGGGGCGTCCACGGCGTCCTCACTCGTACCGCAGGGCTTCGGCGGGGGCGACGCGCGAAGCCCGCAGCGCCGGATAGACGGTGGCGGCCGCCGTCATGACGAGTGCGGCGCCGCCGATCAGGGCGACGTTGGGCCAGCGCAACTCCGATGGGATCCGCGTGATGTAGTAGACGTCCGGGTTCATGACGTGGAAGCCGAGCACCCGCTCCAGGACGGGAACGATCTCGCCGACGTTGGACGCCAGCAGGACCCCCAGGCCGGTGCCGAGCAGCACCCCGGCCCAGCCCACGACCAGCCCCTGGACGAGGAACGCCGCCATCACGCCGCGCGGCGACATCCCCAGTGTGCGCAGGATCGCGATGTCCGTGCGCTTGTCCGTCACCACCATGACCAGCATCGCGACGATATTGAAGGCCGCGACGGCCACGACCAGCATCAGGATGAGGGCCATCATGGTCTTCTCGATCCGGATCGCGCGGAAATAGCTCGAGTGGTCCTCCGTCCAGTCGCGCAGCTGCAGACCCGGCGGCAGCGTGCCGACCGCGCGGCGCGCCAGCTGCGGCGCCGCCAGCGCGTCGTCGAACCGCAGCCGCAGGCCCTCGGCCCGGGCGTCGCCGGCCGCCAGGCTGCGAACGTCGTCGATGTGGGCGAGGACGAGCACGCCGTCGTGCTCCTGCAGGCCGACCTCGAAGATCCCCTCGACGGTGAACTCACGCAGGCGGGGCTGCGGCGCGCCGTCGGCACCGACGCCCGGTACGAGCACCGTGACGGCATCTCCCGGCTGCACCCCGAGAAGCCGCGCGACGACGCTCCCGAGCACCACGCGGTCCGAGCCGGGCGCGAGCGACTGCAGTCGGCCCGCGATCAATGCTCCCGCGGCCTCGGACACGCTCGTCTCACGTGCCGGGTCGATGCCGCGCAGCTGGACGGGGATCATCTCCGGGCTGCGGACCGCGAGAGCCTCGAGCTCGACGTAGGCCGCTACCCCCCGCACCGAGGCGTCGCGCGCCACACGGGCGGTCAGCGCGGCCCAGTCCGTCGAGGCGTCGGCGGCGGCCGGATCGACCACCACGCGCGCGTGGGCCGAAAGTGCCAGCAGCCGCCCGCGCAGCTCGCCCTCGAAGCCGTTCATCACGGACAGGATCACGATCAGCGCCGCCACGCCCACGCAGACGCCGAGCAGCGAGACCCAGGTGATGAAGGAAACGAAAAACTTCCGGGTCCGTGCGCGCACGTAGCGCAGGCCCACGAACAGCGGCAACGGGTGGAACATCCCGAACAACTCTAGCACGCGTGGGGATACCGCGCCCGGGCCCGGGACGTTAAGCTCTCGCGCCCCCGAGGTAGCTGCCGCATGCCGGAGATCCTTCGCCCCCGCCCGCCGAGTACCGACCGCCCGCAGGTGCGCTGGCAGGCGCTGCAAGGCAGCGCCGTCGCACTGGCGCTCGCCGAGTCCGCGTCAGCCGACCGCCGGCTCTGGGTCGTCGTCGAACCGGACAGCCGCAGCCTGGAGCGGCGTCGCGCCGAGCTGCGGTTCTTCGCGCCCTCGTCGCTGCGCGTCCTGACGCTGCCCGACTGGGAGGTGCTGCCCTACGACGTGTTCTCGCCGCACGCCGACATCGTCTCGGAGCGCCTGCTGACGCTCGCTGAACTGCCGGGCGCGAAGCGCGGCGTGCTGCTGGTCACCCTCGACACGCTGCTGCAGCGGCTGCCGCCGGTCGCCTACGTCGCCGGCCGCAGCTTCACGCTGCGTGTGGGCGACACTCTTGCCCTCGAGTCCTTCCGCACGCGGCTCGTCGAGGCGGGCTACGCCAGCGTGAGCCAGGTCGCTGCGCCGGGTGAATTTGCCCTGCGCGGTTCGTTGCTCGACGTGTTCCCGATGGGGTCCGACACGCCCCTGCGCATCGACCTCTTCGATGACCAGATCGAGGCCATCCGTCGGTTCGACCCCCAGACGCAGCGCTCGACGGACACGCTGCAGAGCATCCGGCTGCTGCCCGCGCGCGAGATGCCGCTTGACCCGGACGCCGTGCGTGCGTTCCGTCGCCGCTACCGTACGCGCTTCGAGGGCGATCCGACACGCAGCGTCATCTACCGCGGCGTTTCCGAGGGCACGGCACCGCCTGGCATCGAGTTCTACCTGCCGCTGTTCTTCGACGGCACGGCCACGCTGTTCGACTACCTGCCCTCGGACGCGGTGCTGGTCGACCTCTCCGGCACGGCGACCGCGGTGGCCACGGCATGGCAAGCCATCGGCGCCAGACACGAGGAACGCCGGCACGACATCGAGCGGCCGCTGCTCGATCCGGCCGAGCTGTTCGTCGCGCCCGACGAGCTTTCGGGCGCAATCGCCGAGCGATCTCGGGTCGACGTGGCGACCGCCGCCCTCCCCGCCGCGCCCGGCGCAGACGGCCAGCGTTTCCCGACCGCCGCGCCCCGCGAGCTGCGAATCGATTCCCGCGCCGAACGGCCGCTGGCGCCTCTCGAGGCGTTCCTGGCCGAGTACCCGGGGCGGGTGCTGCTCGCAGCCGACTCGCCGGGCCGGCGCGAAGTCCTGGGCGAAATGCTCCGCGCAGCCGGTCTCCGCGCGACCACCGTCGACGGCTGGGCCGCGTTTGCGGAGGGCGAACACCGGCTGGCGCTCACGGTCGCACCGGAGCTGGCCGGCCTCGAGGTGCTCGAGCCGCCGCTCGCGCTGCTCTCCGAATCGCAGCTGTTCGGCACGCGCGCGCGACAGGAACGGCGGCGGCGCAAGTCCTCCGCCGACCCGAACGCGATCCTCCGCGACCTGCAGTCCCTGACGTCCGGTGCGCCCGTGGTCCACGAGGAGTACGGCGTGGGCCGTTACGTCGGCCTGCAGGTCATGGAGGTCGGCGGGCAACCCGGCGAGTTCCTGGTGCTGGAGTACCTCGACGGCGACCGGCTCTACGTCCCCGTACACTCGCTCCAGCTCATCAGTCGCTACAGCGGTGCGGCGCCGGAGTCGGCGCCGCTGCACAAGCTCGGGACGGAGCAGTGGGCGCGGGCGCGCCGTCGGGCGGCTGAGAAGGTGCGCGACGTTGCCGCGGAACTGCTCGACCTGTATGCGCAACGCAGGGCGCGCCAGGGCCTGCGGATCGGCTCGGCGGGGTCGGAGTACCAGGCGTTCGCCAACGCCTTCCCGTTCGAGGAGACGGCCGACCAGTCTGAGGCCATCCAGAAGGTGCTGGAGGACATGGCCTCCAGCCAGCCCATGGACCGGATCGTCTGCGGCGACGTCGGCTTCGGCAAGACCGAGGTGGCGATGCGCGCCGCTTTCGCGGCCGTGCAGGCCGGCAAGCAGGTCGCGGTGCTGGTCCCGACGACGCTGCTGGCCCAGCAGCATCACGCGAACTTCAGCGACCGCTTCGCCGACTGGCCGGTCCGGATCGAGTCTCTGTCGCGATTCCGCACCGGACGCGAGACGGAAGCCGTCGTCACGGGCCTCGAGAAGGGCTCCGTGGACGTCGTCATCGCCACGCACCGGCTGCTGCACGCGAACGTGCGCTTCAAGGACCTCGGCCTCGTCATCGTCGACGAGGAGCACCGTTTCGGCGTACGGGACAAGGAACGCCTGAAGGCCCTCCGCGCCGAGGTACACGTACTGACGCTGACCGCGACCCCCATACCGCGCACGCTGAACATGGCGCTCGGCGGCCTGCGGGAGCTGTCGCTGATCACGACGCCTCCGGCCGAGCGGCTGGCGATCAAGACTTTCGTCACCGAGTGGAACGACGTGGTGCTGCGCGAGGCGGTGATGCGTGAGCTGCGCCGCGGCGGCCAGGTCTACTTCGTCCACAACGAGGTCAAGGACATCGAAAAGGTCGCCGGCGACCTGCAGCAGAGGTTTCCCGAGGCGCGGGTTCGCTACGGCCACGGCCAGATGCGCGAGCGCGACCTGGAGCAGTTGATGGTCGACTTCTACCATCGCCGCTTCGACATGCTGGTCTGCACCACGATCATCGAGAGCGGCATCGACGTGCCGACCGCCAACACGATCATCATCGACCGCGCGGACCGCTTCGGCCTCGCACAGCTGCACCAGATGCGCGGA
>JBIIDW010000461.1:0-2933 GCA_044238215.1 Steroidobacteraceae bacterium | reverse complement strand
CGCGCTGCCCGGCTTCCAGAGGCGCAGCGGATTCGGCACCTGGCTGCACCGGATCGCCGTCAACGCCGTGCTGGCGCGGCGGCGCAGCGCCGCCGCCCGGCTCGAGTCCGCCGCGGCCGACGACGAACTGCTGGCCGCGCTGCTGGGCGGCGTCGAGCAGGCACCGGCCCTCGACGTCGAACGCGCGATCCTCGCGCTGCCGGAAGGCGCGCGCGACGTGCTCGTGCTGGTCGCGCTGCACGGGCACTCGCACGAGGAGGCGGCGGAGAGCCTCGGCATCGCCGTCGGCACCTGCAAGGCGCAGCTGCATCGCGCGCGACGACTGCTGAGCGAGAAGCTGGAACTGCGAGGCGACGACCCATGAACCCGACTCCGGATCCCCTCGACGAGCGACTCGCGCGGCTGCGCACCGAGCTGCAGCCGCCGCGCGACCCCTGGCCGTCGATCCGCGCGCGCCTCGTTGCGCAGCAGGTGGAGGAACCGCCGCCGCAGCGGCCGCAACGGCCACAGCGGTCGCGCTGGCTCGCGCCGGTGGCCCTCGCGGCCAGTGTCGCGCTGGTCTCCCTGCTGCTGGGCCGGCGCGAGGCGCCGCCCGGCGTCCCCGACGTGCTCTACGCCGACCACCCCGTTCCGGGCGCCATCGTCGCGGCGGAGTACGAGCGGCTGCTGCCGGCGCTCGCGCCGGAGACCCGGCAGCGCGTCGAGCAGGCGCTGCAGACGATCCGCGACGCCGAGGCGCAAATCGTCTCGGCGCTGGCCGAGGATCCCGGCAACCCGCTGCTGCTGCGCCTGCGCCAGCGCGCCGCGCAGCGCGAGATCGACCTGATGACCACCGTCACCCGCGACGCCGTCGCGGAACTCCCGAGGAGCGAGACATGACCCCACTGCACCACAACTTCCGCCTGGCCACCGTGCTGCTCGCCGCCGCCGCCGGCGTGGCCGCGGCGGCAGCCCCCGCCGCCACCCGGACCATCAACGAACGCAAGGCGGCGGAGCCCCGCGGCAGCGTCGAGGTGATCAACACCGCGGGCCGGGTCGCCGTGATCGGCTGGGATCGCCCGGAGGTCGAGGTGACCGGCACCCTGGGCGAGCGGGTGGAGCGTCTCGAGTTCACCGCCGGCGGCGGCCGCACCGTGATCCGGGCGGTCCTGCGCAAGGGCATGAGCCCGTCGGGCTCCGGCGACGCCGTGCTCGACATCAGGGTGCCGGCCGGCAGCAGGCTGGACGTCTCCACCGTCAGCGCAGACCTCGTGGTGCGTGGGGTCCGGGGCGAGCAGCGGCTCGGCACCGTCAGTGGCGACGTCGAGGCCGACCTCGGCCGCGAGGCGTCGGCGCGCACCATCAGCGGCGACCTGCGGCTCGGCTCCAGCAGCGGCACGACGCGCCTCGAGGTCAACAGCATCAGCGGCACGATCCGCGTCGAAGGGCAGGTCGGCGGGCGGGTCGAGGCCTCCACCGTGTCAGGAGACGCCTCGTTCGTGCTCGGCTCCGTCACCGAGGCCGAGTTCGAGACCGTGTCGGGCGATCTGACCGCCACGCTGGCCCTGACGGCAGACGGCCGGCTGCAGGCGGAATCGGTCAGCGGCGACGTCCGCTTCGATTTCGTCGGGGCACTGCCGCCGGCACGCTTCGGGATCGAGTCATTCAGCGGCGACATCGAACTGTGCGCCGCCGCGCGCACGTCGGCCTCCAGGGACGACGCGCTGAAGCTGAATCCCGCCACCCGGAAGCTGGAATTCCGCAATGCGCCAGGCACTGCGCGGGTCGACGTCGAGACGATGAGCGGCGACGTGCGTCTGTGCACGCGCGGGAGCACGCCGTAAGCGTGCTCAGTGCTGGCGCGCGATCGTGACGTTGAGCTGGGTGAGCAGCGGCGCGCCGAGCGCGGCGTTGCCCGGCAGCGCCGCCCAGCGCTCGACGTTGCCGCGCAGCACGACGGTGTAGGTGCGGACGGCGCGGCGCAGCTCCGCCGAATCCGCCAGCAGCTGACGGAACACGGCACCCGGCACGCGCAGGCTGCTGCCGCTGCGGATCACGCTGACCGCCAGGCCGGGCAGGTCGGCGCCCACCAGCATGCTGAGGCCGCCGGCCATGCCGTCGCTGCCGACCACCCGCAGGTGCGACGCCTCGGCGCCCGCACGGGCGACGTCGATCGTCAGCAGGCTGGTGACCGGGAAGTACACGTGCGGCACGTCGCGGGCGAGCGGCATCAGGCAGCGTCCGCGGACCAGGTGCACGGTCTCCACGCGGTTACGCAATGCCGCCAGCACGCTGCCGGGCAGCGAGTCGAACAGCGAGTTGCCTGCGGCGGCCGGGTCGACGCGCAGCGTCCGGGCAGTGCCGTCGAGGTGCGGATTCATATTGCAAAATTATACTACCAGCCGTTTCAGCACAATAGTTTCATCTGCGCAGCCGCCGCCCGGGTGACACTGGCGGCATGCGACTCCACGCCGATCCGCACGAGCGCGTCGTGCTCTGCACCCCCGACCTCGGCTGGGTGCCCTCTCCCACCACGGGCATCCGGCGCCGGATGCTCGAACGGATCGGCGACGAGGTGGCCATCGCGACCTCGATCGTCGAGTACGCGCCCGGATCGGCCTTCCCCTCGCATGCTCACCCCGGGGGCGAGGAGATCTTCGTCCTGGGGGGATCCTTCGCCGACGAGCGCGGGGAATATCCCGAGGGAACCTACCTGCGCAACCCGCCCGGCAGCGCGCACGCACCGCGATCGGCGCAGGGCTGCACGCTCTTCGTCAAGCTCCGGCAGTTCACCGCGGGCGACGACGCCAGCGTACGCGTGCACACGCCGACGGCGACCTGGATGCCCGGCCTGGTACGCGGACTCTCGGTGCTGCCGCTTCACGATCACGACGGCATCTCGACCGCACTGGTGCGCTGGGCGCCGCACACGCGCTTTGGCGCGCACACCCATC
>JBIIDW010000247.1:0-4477 GCA_044238215.1 Steroidobacteraceae bacterium | reverse complement strand
CTGCCACGCGAGCAGGCGGGCGTCGAGGCGTGTATTCAGGGTGTTCAGCACCGCGTTGACCGCCGGTACGGCGTAGTGCGCCTCGATCATCTCCGGCGTGTTGGCCAGCATGGTGCTGACGGTGCTGCCACGGCTCACGCCCAGCGCTCCGAGCGCCGCGGCCAGACGCGCCGCGCGTTCGCGTGTCTGCGCCCAGGTGTAGTGCCGCACGCCGTGCACGACGGCGGGCAGGTCGCCGAAGACCTCCGCGCTGCGCTCGACGAAGCTGACCGGCGACAGCGCGACGAAGTTGGCGGGATTCTTCCCGAGGTCCCGCTCGTAGATTTCGCTCATGTACGCATCACCTGTGCTTCGTCTGGCGGCGCGGCTGCGACCGCGTGATCCGCGTGACCGAATTATTTGAATGTGCTTGGCCGGAGGCTCCCGGAGCCCCCAGCCCCGACGGCATTCGGGTCGATAGACCGGCTCACGAGGGAGGAGGCGGACCATGGCGAGATTATCACCGCTGCTTGCGCTGTTCCTCGCGTCATGGGTCGGCGCGACCGAGGTCGCAGCGCGCAGTTGGAGCCTCCGGAGGGTTACTGGCACGAGTGCTTCGCCGAGCAGAGGTTCGACGACGGGGGTGGTACGTCGGCGAGTGGCGCGGATCTGGACGGGCGCGGCATGGTGACCCGTCCCGACGGCAGTCGGACGGTGGGCCTGTGGAAGGGCGGCAAGCTCCAGCGGGGTGCGCGGGCGGATTGATCGAGGCCAACGGGGACAGCTTCACCTGGAGTTTCCGCGGCGGCAAACGGCACGGACGCGGGCAAGTGGGTCGAGGGGGTCAACGGGACGGCGCGGGCCCGCCATTGCCCCTACCTCGCGATCCTGACCTGAAACCGCCATGTCACCGGGCTGCCGGCGTCGCTGCAGACCGAGGCGCAGATGTGGGTCTGCTGCGACGGCGACCACGGCGTCGACAGCGCGTTGACGATCAGCAACGGCAGGAGGTTGCGCGCGGTCTCGAAGCTCGACCTGGTCCGTCTCACCGGCGCAGGGCCTGGGCCGACCGAGATCGGCACCATCACCAGCCAGCGGGCCTGCGGAATTGCCAAGGCGGCGCCGGCTGGCCCATCATGGCGACCCCCCCGGCTCATCCAGAAGGACCTGCCACCATGACTCAAACCGTCTCCAAGGCTTCCCGGGCGCTAGTCGGCCTGCTGGCTTCGTTCCTCGTGCTGCTGGCTGCTCCGGCGGCACAGGCGACTCCGGTCGTGGGCGAGGCGGCTCCTGCTTTCAAGCTGCAGGACCAGACTGGCGAGTGGCGATCGCTCGCCGATTATCGCGGCAAGTGGGTCGTGCTGTATTTCTACCCGAAGGACAACACGCCCGGCTGCACGACCCAGGCCTGCGAGATCCGCGACGACATCTTCGCTTTCCGCCGCGCCAATGCCGTGGTGATCGGCGTAAGCGTCGACTCGGTCGACTCCAAGAAGGACTTCGCCAAGGAGCACAGCCTGCCGTTCCCCGTGCTCTCCGATGCCGACACGCAGGTGACCAAGGCCTACGGCGCGCTCACCAGCTATCCGCAGTACAACCTGTACAACATCGCGCGCCGCGACACCTACATCATCGACCCGCAGGGTCGCGTGGCGCGCCGCTACGAGAACGTCAAGGCCGACGGCCACTCGAAGATGGTGCTGGCCGAGCTCGCGGCGCTGCAGAAGCCCGCCAAGTAGTCCGCGCGGGTCAGGACTCCGCGCCGAAGCGCGCGCGGAATTCACGGTGCACGGCGAGGAGCGGGTCCTCGCCGTTGCGCTCGGTGTCGAGCTGGGATTCACGGAAGCCGGAGACGAGCAGGCAGACTCTGACGTTCCGGCCCTCGAGCTCGAAGTGCGCCCGCCATTCCTTGACGGCGAGCACGAAGCCGCCGTCCGTGCGCCTGATGCGCCGGTATGGATGCGGCGCCGGGCCGGCAGACAGGGTTGCCCGGATCCGCTGCTCGATCGGCAGTGCCGTGCGCGCACTGATCCATGCGCAGCGCTCCAGTATCCCGGTGCCGAATTCCACCGTGAAGGATTCGACGGGATCGGCGGGCGTCGATGCGTATTGCGGATCGCGTTGCGCAGGATCCTCGAGCCAGCCGCTGCGCGCATCCGGGTGGGCGTCTGTGTAGGGCACGTACGGCTTGAGGTCGAGCACCGGGGTGCCGTCGACCAGGTCGAAGTCCAGCAGGTGCAGGGTGAGTCCCTCGACCCGCTGCAGACGCAGCACGGAGAGCCCGAGCGGGTTCGGTCGGTGCGGGGCGCGCGTCGCGAACACACCCTTGCGGCCCGACCGGCTCCGTGGCGGCAGCACCTTGGGTCGCCACGAGGCGTTCAGGTGGAACCAGTAGATCACCCAGACGTGCGACCAGCCTTCGAGGTCCTCGAGCGCGTGTTCGAAGTGACGGCCGGGCAGCAGTTCGATGCAACCGGGATGTCCCGCGGCAGCCTGCGGCTGCCTCGGCGCGTCGACCTTTGCGCCCCAGGCGGTACGGGCGTAGCCGATCGGCTCGAGGCGAAGGGGACCGGAAGCTTCCGGCGGTGTCGGCCCGTGACTGGGCTTCATGTCACCGCCAGTTGGCGTGAGAGTCCCAGTACGCCACGCTGCGCCGGTAGGCCTCGGCGTCGAGCGGCACGCCGGAGCCTCCCTCCGGCACGCCGAGCGCGTTACGCATCATCGTGATCGGTGCCATCGGCAACTCTTCGGGCGTGTCGGTGTAGAGGCAGCCGACGACGCCCCAGTCGGCGTCGATCGCGGCTCCTTCGCGGGCCAGCTGCTCGCGGCTGTAGAGGATGGGAATCAGGTAGTTCGCCACCGGCGCCACGACACCCTCGAACCAGCGCACCAGCACCGGCAACTCATGACGATGGCGCGCCTCGTACGCGGAGCGGAGCAGGTGACGGTTGTCCGCCGTGATCGGGACGGTGAGGCAGCGGGTACGTGTCCAGTTGCGGTGCACGTGCAGTCGGCAGAACGGGGCGTAGCCCGGCAGGTCGAGCAGCGGCAGGTTTTCGTTCAGGTGCTTCTCGAAGGCCTCCGGCGTGACGTCCTGGATCGTGTTGGGTCGTGGCTCGCGCGGAAACAGCCGTGGCCTGGCGAAGTCGGTCAGGACGATCGTCACGAGGCACGCTGGCGGTTGAGCCAGGCGGTGAACGCGCCCGCCGTCACGAACATGACGATGCTGTAGACGGCCGCCGGTATCGACATCCTTGCGTCCTGCAGAACGTTCAGCGCGATGAAGATCGCGAGGGTGCCGTTGTGGATTCCGATCTCCATGGAGATGGCGATGGACTGCCCGCGCGGCAGCTGCAGCAGGCGCGGCAGGCCGTAGCCCACGCCCATGCTGACCAGGTTGAAGACCAGGCAGGCGACCCCCACTGCGGCGATGAAGCCGGGGAGCCGTTCCCACTCGGCACTGATCGCCGACAGGATCACGGCTGCGAGCACCAGCACTGCGAACAGGCGAAACGGCTTCTCCAGTCGCGCCGCCAGCCTCGGCAGTGCTGCCCTGACTGCCATGCCCACGAGTACCGGTACGACGATGATCGCGGCAACCTCGAACACCTTGCGGGTCGGAGGCGGAACGTACTGGTCCTGGCCGAGGAAATGCGCGAGCGCGGCATTGACGATCAGCGGCAGCGTCACCAGGGCAAGCGCGCTGTTCACGGCGGTGAGCGTGATGTTGAGCGCGACGTCGCCGTGCGCGAGATGGCTGTAGATGTTGGCCGTGGCGCCGCCCGGCGACGCGGCCAGCAGCATCAGGCCGACCGCGAGTTCCGGCGACAAGGCGAACAGCCGGGCGAGGGCGTAGGCAACTGCCACGAGCACGACCGTCTGCGCGAACAACCCGATGAGCACCGCGCGCGGGTAGCGGACGACGCGCGCGAAGTCCGCCACCGTCAACGACAGGCCCAGGCCCAGCATGACCACGCCGAGCGCGAGCGGCAGCAGGGCGTTCGTGATGATCGAGCTTTCCATTCGCTAGCGCGGCGGCAGGTATTCCAGCGGCGCCCCGGGTCCGAGGTTGGCGCCGCTGAGGTACCAGATGACCAGCGTCGCGGTCCACGCGATGGTGAGGAAGAATGTGTATGGCAGCATCAGGGCGATCAGGGTGCCGAGGCCCGCTTCCCTGCGGTACTTCTGCAGCATCGCCAGGATGATGAGCAGGTAGGAGTTCAGCGGCGTGACGATGTTCACGACGGAGTCGCCGATGCGGTAGGCCGCCGTCGTCAGCTCCGGGCTCTTGCCGACGAGCATGAACATCGGGATGAAGATCGGTGCCAGCACGCCGAACTTCGACAGCATGCCGCTGATCGCGAAGTCGCCTAAGATGACGAGCAGGACGAACAGCACGATGAGAAGGACGATCGGCACCTGCGCCTCGACCAGCAGCGAGCCGCCGGAGTAGGCGAGCATGCGGTCGAGGTTGGTGTACGAGAAGTAGTTGACGAAC
>JBIIDW010000246.1:0-4504 GCA_044238215.1 Steroidobacteraceae bacterium | reverse complement strand
GTCGTCGGTGACGAACACCTCGCCGTGCTGGAACGGGCTCATGGTGCCCGGGTCGACGTTGATGTAGGGGTCGAGCTTGACCATGGCGACCCTGAGGCCGCGGGCCTCGAGGATCGCGCCGAGAGATGCGGCGGCAATGCCTTTCCCCAACGAGGAAACGACGCCACCGGTGACGAATACGAAGCGAGGCATGGGGAACCGCCGTTGAGGAATCGAGCGGCCGCCCCGTCGACGGCCGCCATCGCGACGGGAACTCAGGGTAGCAAAATCCGCCGGTCCGCTCAATTCAGACGGTGTCGTTTTCCGCTGCCGCGGGACACTCGCGCCACACGGGCGCAGCCTGCCATTCGAGGGTCACGCGTGCGCGCGAGCGCTCGTTCGCGGCGAAATCGCCCGCGACGCAGATACCCGGCACGGCCACCAGCGAATCGCCGTCGCAGACCAGCGGCAGCCGGCTGCGCATCCACGGCAGCACGCCCGCCGCACGCAGCGTTTCCTTGAGGCTGCGGCGGGGGCCGCCCACGCGATCGGCGATCTTCTCGCCGCCGGCGCGGAAACGGACGCTCAACGACTCTGGCAGGCGCGCCGGATCGAGTTCACCGCGCGGATCGCGCCGGATCACGAGTACGCCGAGCCCGTCACCCAGCGGCAGACGCCGACGCCGTCGCCAGCGCCAGGACGCGACTGCGGCCGGCACGCCGGCGGTTGTCGGCGGACCGGCGTAGAGACGACTCCTGTAGCGACGCAGCTCGCCGCCCGGCCAGCGCAGCACCGGCGCGGCGTCTGCGCGCACGGTATCCGTCAGGCCGCGGATCCGCTCGAGCGTCGCGGCATCCGGAGTCGCGGCGCCCCGCTCCGCCAACCACGCGCGCAGCGCGAGTCGCTGCCGGGCTAACGGCAGAGCCGCGAGGGCGCGGCCGTCGACCGCGCTGCCGCGCCGGAGCGCGGCCAGGTCGCGCGACGCCACCTCGGCCAGCACCTCCAGGGCCTCGCCGAGATGCGCAGCCCCGCGTGCGACCGTGCGGGCGGCCGCGGGCCAGCGCTCGCGCAGCACGGGCGAAACGCGGTGCCGCAGGTAGTTCCGGTCGAAGCGCTGATCGACGTTCGAGTCGTCGTCCACCCACTGCGCGCCCGCGGAGCGGGCCCAGTCCTCGAGCGTGGCCCTCGGGACATCGAGCAACGGCCGCCCAAGCCAGCCGGGACCGAACCTCGTGAGGCCCGGCATCGCCGCGAGGCCGGCAGCCCCCGCTCCGCGCAGCAACTGCAGCATCACGGTCTCGAACTGGTCGTCGAGATGATGTGCGGTGACGAGCAGTTCGCCCGGGCGCAATGCCGATGCGAGCAGCCCGTATCGGGCGTCGCGGGCCAGCGCCTCCAGGGATTCACCGCTGCGGGCGTCGATGGTGGCGTGCCGGACGGCAAGCGGTACGCCCAGCCCCCGGCACAGGCCGCGACAGTGCCGCTCCCAGAGGCTGGCATTCGGATTCAGGTGGTGGTTGACGTGCACCGCCCGCAGGGGCAATGGCGGCGGCAGGGCGCCAAGCGCGAGCAGGAGCGCGACGGAGTCGACGCCGCCGCTCAGAGCCACCACGATCCGCCGGGCGCCGCAGCGTGCGATCAGGTCGCGCAGCGCGGGCTCCAGCGTCGCCGGAAAACCGATGCGGCCCGCTATGCGCCGGAGTCCGAGAAGATGCCGAAGCCGGCGATCCGGGCGTCGCGCTGCTCGCGCAGCCGCTCCGGGGGAACCGCGGACAGCTCGCGCAGGTGCCGGATCAGAGCCAGGCGCAGCGAATCGCCCACCGCGGCAGGGTCACGGTGCGCGCCGCCCAGCGGTTCCCGGATCACCTCGTCGACCAGGCCGAGCTTGAACAGACGATCGGCCGTGAGTCCCATCGCCTCCGCGGCCACTTCCTTCTTGTCGGCGCTCTTCCAGAGAATCGAGGCGCAGCCTTCCGGAGAGATGACGGAGTAGGTGCTGAACTGCAGCATCAGCAGCCGGTCACAGACGCCGATGGCGAGCGCACCGCCCGACCCCCCCTCGCCGATCACCACGCTGATGACGGGCACGCCGAGGGTGGCCATCTCGAAGAGATTGCGCGCGATCGCCTCGGACTGACCCCGCTCTTCGGAGCCGACCCCGGGATAAGCGCCCGGCGTGTCGATGAACGTGATCAGCGGCAGCGAGAAGCGCTCGGCCATGCGCATCAGGCGCAGCGCCTTGCGGTACCCCTCTGGCTTGGGCATCCCGTAGTTCCGCCGCACCCTTTCCTTGGTGTCGCGCCCCTTCTGGTGGCCAATCACCACGACGGGCTCGCCATCGAGACGCGCCAGGCCACCGACGATCGCCGGATCGTCCGCGAACATCCGGTCGCCGTGCAGCTCGTGGAAATCCGTGAACGCCATCGAGAGGTAGTCGAGCGAGTAAGGGCGTTGCGGGTGCCGCGCCAGTTGCGTGATCTGCCAGGGCGAAAGGTTCGAGAAAATGCTGGTCGTCAGCTGGCGGCTCTTGGCCTGCAGGCGCGCGATCTCGTCCTGGAGATTGAGGCCGGGATCGGCCGACACGTGCCGAAGTTCCTCGATCTTGGCCTCGAGTTCGGCGATCGGCTGTTCGAAATCGAGAAAACTGACGGCCATGAGCGTGGTCGGGACCCCGGCGGCTCTCGATCGAGCCGCCCGCAGATTAAGAGGCCCTCGGCCCGGGCGCAACTTCCGGGCGCGCGGTCAGCCGCCCCGGGTCAACCCAGGGCCGAGCTTGCGGGCCCCGGCAGAGGGGCGAACACCACCCTGACCGTGTCGGACCCAAGCAGGGCCTCCAGGCCCTCGATCAGCGCGCGGGATGCCCTGACCCGCCATTCCGCGCCGAGGTCCAGCGTCGCCTCGCCCGCCGGACCGCGATAGCGGATCGACACCGGACAAGGACCGGGTTTCGCCGCGGCCAGCAGCGCCTCGACCTGCGGCACGATGCGGGCGTCGGCGCCACGCGGCCAGCTGAGGAATATCCGGTGCGCCTGCTGCTCGCGCGCGCGATCGAGATCCGATACGCGCTTCGCGGCGAGCCGCCAGGCGTCGCCGAACTCGTCGAACCGCAACTGGCCCTCGACGAGCAGCAGCGCGTCCTTGGCGAGCAGTTCGCGGTGCTGCTGGAAGACCTCCTCGAAGAACGTGACTTCGATGCGCCCCGTGCGGTCGTCGAGCAGGATGGAGTTGCGGTTACCCCGCTTTCGAACCTCGTGCACGTACCCGGCGATGGTCGCGGGACGCCCGCCGAAGAAACCGCGTTCCGCCGAACCGCTCGCCGGCCTGTCGCTGACCAGATCGGCGATGCGCCCCGTCACGAACCGGGGCAGCTCACGCTCGTAGCGGTTCAGGGGGTGGCCGCTCAGGTAGAGCCCGAGCGTCTCGCGTTCGCCCGCCAGCCGCGTCGCCTCGTTCCACTCGGGTACGGCCGGGCCGGGAGGCACCACGGCCGCTGCCGCCGTGCCAGCGGCGGGTTCCACGGACGCGAGCCCGAACAGGTCCACCTGGCCCGCTTCCACCGCACGGGTCGCCTGCTCTCCAAGTTGCATCGACGACGGCAGGCGCGCCATCGAGGCGGCCCGGCCCGTGCCGAGCGAGTCGAGGCTGCCAGACCGGATCAGGGCCTCGAGTACGCGGCGGTTGACGCGGTTGAGATCGACGCGCCGGCAGAGATCGTCGAGCGAACCGAAGGCGCCGCGCGCCGCGCGCTCGTCGACGATCGCCTCGACGGCCGATCGCCCCACCCCCTTGATCGCACCCAGCCCGTAGCGGACGTCGCCGTCCCCGTCCACGACGAACGCATACCCGGACGCGTTGAGGTCGGGTGGCAGTACCGACAGCCCCATCCGGTCGCACTCGTCCTTCAGCGTCACGACCTTGTCGGTGTGGTCCATGTCGGCCGACAGCACAGCCGCCATGAAGGCGGCCGGGTAATGCGCCTTGAGGTACGCGGTCTGGTAGGACAGCAGCGCATAGGCGGCCGAGTGGGACTTGTTGAAGCCGTAGCCCGCGAACTTCTCCATCAGGTCGAAGATGTGCGCCGCCTGGGACTCGGGTACGCCGCGGGCCTTCGAACCCTCGACGAAGACGCCGCGCTGCTTCGCCATCTCCTCGGGCTTCTTCTTGCCCATTGCGCGCCGCAGCAGGTCCGCGCCACCCAGGGTGTAGCCGGCCAGCACCTGCGCGATCTGCATGACCTGTTCCTGGTAGAGGATCACGCCGTAGGTGGGCTTGAGCACCGGCTCGAGGCTGGGATGCAGGTAATCGACCGGGCCTTCGATGCGCCCGTCCTTGCGGTTGATGAAGTCGTCGACCATGCCCGACTGCAGCGGACCGGGTCGGAACAGAGCCACCAGCGCGACGATGTCCTCGAAGCAGTCGGGCTGCAGACGACGGATCAGGTCCTTCATCCCGCGGGACTCGAGCTGGAACACGGCCGTCGTGTGGCAGGACTTGAGCAGCGAGAACGTCGGAGCATCGTCCATCG
>JBIIDW010000245.1:0-4519 GCA_044238215.1 Steroidobacteraceae bacterium | reverse complement strand
GAACTGCAGTGCGCCGAGCGGTCGCGTGAAGGCGCGGGCGATCAGCCACGCGACGATCGCCACCACCAGCACGGCCACCGCCAGCAGCGCCGCGAGCGTCGCCGGGCTGCCCCACAGCTCGATGCCGCGCGGCAGGATCAGGAACGCATACTCCCGGCCGTCGGGGGCGAGCAGCAGCGGCGCGAGCCGGATCGGCCGGTAGCCGGATCCGGCCGGCTCGACCGTGCCGAGCACGAAGCGCCGGACGAAGCGCTGGTAGCGCTCCGGCAGCGGCGGGCCGAGCACGTTGCGTCCGGATTCGTCGAGCACGTACACGGCCACGTCCTCGGGCACGCGGCTGCCGCTGGCGATCCAGCGCTGCAGACCGGGCAGGCCGTCCGCCGCAAGCACGCGCGAGGCCTCGCGCGCCAGCGTGCCCTCGCGCGCGGCGACGTAGTCCTGCAGCTCGCGTGAAGCGACCAGCGCGAGGCTGCTGACGCCGAGCATGACGAAGGCGAGGATCGCCGCGCCGATGTAGAGGGTCATCCGCCAGTACAGGCGCGACGAGGGCAGCCTCACGGGCGCGGTCTCCCGTTCCCGGTGGCCTCGGGCAACTCGAGAACGTAGCCATGGCCGCGCAGCCCGCGGATCACCTGAGCGGGCAGGCCGGCGGCCGCGAGCTTGCGCCGCAGCCGGCTGGCCAGGGTGTCGATGCTGCGGTCGTAGGCCTCCAGCGGCCGCTCCAGCGCGACCTGCGTGAGCTCGGCCCGCGAGATCACCTCGCCGGGCCGCCGCAGCAGTTCCGCGAGGACGCGCATCTCGGCGGCGGTCAGCGCGACCGCGAGGCCGTGCACCTGCAGCTCGCGGCGCCGCAGGTCGAGCCGGATCGGGCCGAGCAGCAGGCGATCCGGGGCCGCCGCCACCGCCGCCGGCACGGCCGGCGCGCGGCTGCGCTTGAGCACGGCGCGGACGCGGGCGGCGAGTTCCAGGGGGTTGAAGGGCTTGGCCAGGTAGTCGTCGGCACCTCCCATCAGGCCGGCGATCCGGTCCGACTCCTCGCCGCGGGCGGTCAGCATGACGACGGGCAGCTGCGATTCCCCCCGCAGCCGCGACAGCACCTCGAAACCGCTGAGCCCGGGCAGCGTGACGTCCAGCACGACCAGTTCCGGCGCGGCTTCGGCGATGCGCGCCAGGGCGGCCTCGCCGCTGTGCACCAGGTCGACGTCGAAGCCCTGCAGCTCGAGGAACTCGCGCAGCATCCGCGCGAGGCTGCGGTCGTCGTCGACGAGCAGCAGCCGGGCGCGCTCGGGGTTCGGGGCCTGGGATGGCTGCATGGCCGGAACTTCATCTCAATTCCGGATGTTTCGCAAACGTTGACGCCCCGTTCACCGTCCGTTGACGCTCGCGGCCGGGGAGGGGGGCTAAGCTCGGTAACCAGGTCCCGTCCGTTGCCGGAGGTTGCCATGAGCGCGCTCAAGTCCCTGCTGTACCGCCCGCCCTGGGTTGGCCTGCTGGCCTTCGTCATCGTCTTCGTCGTCCAGGCGCTGGGCCACACCGTCATGATCGTGATGGAAGACGTCTGGCCGGGCCCGGGCTACGTCTACGAATCCGCGTTCGGCATGGGGCTGCTCGGCGCGGTGCTGCTGTTCCTCGGCATGCGCAACCCCAACGAGGTCGCTGCCACCTGGTACGGGTTCTGGGCCGGAACCTTCCTGTGGACGGGCTGGATCGAGTTCTCGTTCGTCTGGTCGGCCAACTACCTCGGCGTGCCGGATCTTCCGGACCCGCACGTCGCCGGCGCCATCGCCACCAAGGCCGAATACCTGGTGATGATGTCCTCGATCGGCGTGATGAGCGCGACGCTGGCGTTCTTCCTGATGAACAAGGAGACGAAGTGCAACTTCTTCATCTGGTTCCAGCGTCACCTGGGCTTGCGCACCGGCAAGCCGAACCCGTCGCACGAGCGGAACTTCGCCGGGATCACCGCGCTCGAGACGATCTACGTGATCTGGTTCTTCTACCTGCTGCTGCTGTTCATCTACGACGAGAGCATCCTCGGTGACCGGCACCCCGTCACCTACGGCATCTTCTTCCTGAACGTGATCTGGGCGGTGTACCTGTTCAACCGGTTGATGAAGTTCTGGAAGGTCACCACCGCGATCCGCTACGGCATCCCGACTGCCATCGTCGCGTGGAACGCGGTCGAGATCGCCGGCCGCTGGCACCTGTTCACGGAGTTCTGGGAGCACCCGCAGGACTTCGCGCTGGAGATGGCGCTGATCACCCTCGGCATCGCGATCGCCGCACTGCTGGCGGCCCGCACGCCCGCCAACATGAAGGCGGAGCTGTCGCGTCAGGAACTTGCCGCGCGCGGTGCGGGTCAGGGCCCGAGCCCCGGCCCCGCCGGCTGAGCGGCGGGCCGCGCCTCGGGCGCGGCGGCCGGCCGACCGGCGAGGTGCCGGTCCAGCCCCTGCGCGCAGCGGGTGCTGCGCAGCGCCAGGCAGCGGGCCAGCACCTGCTCATTGGCGGCGCGCCGCTCGCGCGAGGCGGGCGGGTGGTGCAGGTGCCAGGCGATGCCGCCGGCCAGCAGCGTCTGGCGCTGCAGGCCCGCGTGCCCGAGCCGGGCGCAAAGCTCCTTGTCCTCGGGCCCCCAACCGACGATCTGCTCGTCGAAGCCGTTGGCGGTCACCAGGTCCGCCCGCCAGAAGCCCTGGTTGCAGCCCTTCAGCGCAACGAACCCGTTGCCGAGCCGCGCCAGTGCAGGCTGCAGCGCCGGCGCGTGCAGCGCGTACAGGCGCCGCAGGCCGCCGATGCCGCGTGAGAGCGCGCCGGGCAGGCGACCGGGCTCGGCGATCAGCTGCCGGCTGAGCTGCTCGTCCAGCAGCAGCCTGACCCCCTGCGTGTAGCGGCCGGGGCGCGCCAGCCGGCGGTGGTCCGCGACGAACTGCGGGTGCAGCAGCATGTCACCGTCGACGAACACGACGTAGTCGCCCGTTGCGGCCGCGATGGCAAGGTTGCGCAGCCGCGTCAGCCGGAAGCCCTCGTGCGGCTGACGCAGGTGGCGCAGCGGGAACGGTGCCGCCGCGGACGCGCCCTCGATCACCGCGCGCGTAGCAGGGCCCGAGCCGTCGTCGGCGACCAGCAGTTCGTCGGGCCGCTCGCGCTGCGCCAGTGCGCTCGCCAGCACCGCCGCGAGGGCGTCCGGGCGCTCGAAGGTGGTGACGACGAGGCTCAGGCGCACGTCGGGCGTCAGGCGGCGAGCTCGCGCGCCGCGGCCAGTACCACCGACAGCGTCGCGAAGTCCTGCCGCTCCAGCGCGCGCACGTCGGCGAGCCTGCGTTGCCAGACGGCGAGTGCCGGGCCACGGGTCGCGAACCACGCCTCGACGCGGGCACTCGCGCTTCCCCGGCGCCGCGTCGCGAGCACGCGGTCGGCGAGTTCGCGCTGGGTGTCGCGCGCCTGGTCGCGCAGTCCGGCCCGGGCGACGACCTGCCACGCGCCGTCGACCTGCAGTCCCTCGACCGAGAACCGCAGCGTGTCGAGGCCTGCGCGCGCGCCGCAGGTGAAATACGCGGCGGCGGCCGTGGGCACGGCCAGCCGATGCCGGCGTGCCAGCCAGGCTACGTCCGGTGCGGCGTCGAGTGCGTCGGTGCCGGCGACGAAAGTGGCGAGCGATTCCGGCACGCCCTGCGCGCGCAGCGCGAGCCGGCGCGCCTCGTAGCGCGCCGCCTCCTCGCCGGCCAGCGCCTCGGGCAGGCCGCGTGCGAGCGCCGCGAAGGCCTCGCGATGCTCGCGCACTGCGGGTTCGACGGCGAGGTCGCCGCGACGCCGACGCAGCAGCCAGTAGGTGGCGTGTCGCAGCAGGCGCGCCGTGTCTTCCAGCATGGTGTACTGCGTCGCCGCCGGCACGCGGTGGTCGAGCGCCTCGATGGCGGCCCACTGCGTGCGCAGGTCCCAGGACTCCCGCGCGATCGTGTAGGCCCGCGCGATCTCGGCGGCGCTCGCCCGGGTCTCCTCCTGGGCGCGGGTGACGAACGTGGGCCCCATGCGGTTGACGATGCTGTTGGTCAGCGCCGTGGCGATGATCTCGCGGCGCAGCGGGTGGCGGGCGACGTCGCGGGGGAAGCGCTTGCGCAACGGCTCCGGGAAGTAGCGCTCGAGCTCGCGCGACAGGTAAGGGTCCTCGGGTGCGTCCGAAGCCGACAGCGCACGGTTCAGCGCGATCTTGGAGTAGGACAGCAGCACGGCCAGCTCCGGGCGCGTCAGCCCGCGGCCCTGCTGTCGGCGCGCAGCGAAGCCCTCGTCGTCCGGCAACAGCTCCACCGCGCGGTCGAGTTCGCCGCCGCGTTCGAGCACCCGCACCAGGTGCTGGAGTTCGGGGAGGCGGCGTGCGCCGTCGAGCTCGAGTACCGAAAGCGCCTGGCCCTGCAGGTAGTTGTTGCGCAGCACCAGCCCGGCGATGCCGTCCGTCTGGCTGCGCAGCAGCCGGTCGCGGGCGCTGCGGGCGAGACGGCCCGAGCGCTCCGCCGCCGCGGTCAGG
>JBIIDW010000244.1:0-4535 GCA_044238215.1 Steroidobacteraceae bacterium | reverse complement strand
GACGATGAGCTCGTGCTCGGGCCGTTCCAGGGGAAACCGGCCTGCGTGCGGATCGCCGTCGGCCGGGGTGTCTGCGGAACCGCGGCGGCGACGCGGCAGACGGTAGTCGTGCCGGACGTGCACGCATTCCCCGGCCACATCGCCTGCGACGCGGCGTCGAACTCGGAAATCGTCGTCCCGCTGCTGCGCGGCGGGGACCTGCTGGGCGTGCTGGACCTCGACAGCCCGCACCCCGGGCGATTCGACGACGGCGACCGCCAGGGGTTGGAGCGCATCGCGGCGAGCTTCGTCGCCGCGCTCGGCTGAGCCCCGCGCGCTCAGCTCTTCGCGCGGGAGATGTACTCGCCGGTGCGCGTGTCGACCTTGATGACCTCGCCCTCGTTGATGAACAGGGGCACGCGCACCACCGCGCCGGTCTCGGTCTTGGCCGGCTTCTGGCCGCCGGTTGCCGTGTCGCCGCGCAGGCCGGGATCCGTCTCGACGATCTTCAGTTCGATGTGCGCGGGCGGCGTGACCACCAGCGGCACGCCGTTCCACAGCGTGACGATGCAGGTGACGCCGTCCTTGAGCCACTGCGCCGAGTCACCCACGGCCGCCTTGCCGGCCGTGTGCTGCTCGAAGTTGTCGGGAACCATGAAGTGCCAGAAGTCGCCGTCCTGGTAGAGATACTGCATGTCGACGTCGACCACGTCGGCGGCTTCGACGGAGTCGCCCGACTTCCACGTCTTCTCGACCGTGCGGCCGGTCTTGAGGTTGCGGACGCGGACCCGGTTGAAGGCCTGGCCCTTGCCGGGCTTGACCATCTCGTTCTCGACGATGACGTACGGATCGCCATCGATGAGGATCTTGAGGCCCGACTTGAATTCGCTGGTGTTGTAGCTGGCCATTGCTGAGTACCCCGGCTTTGATTTCCCGCGGTGCCGGCCCTAGGATGCCGGGCGAAAAAGGACGCGCATGATACCGGCAACCACCCTCCCCCGCCAGCCGGCGAACTGGCAGCGCGAACTCGCCGACGCGGTCACCGACCCTGCGGAGCTCGCCCGGCTCCTCGACCTGCCCGACGCCTGGCTGGCCCCGGCGCAGGCGGCGGCACGCCTGTTCAGCCTGCGCGTTCCCCGCAGCTACGTCGCGCGCATGCGGCGCGGCGATCCCGCCGACCCGCTGCTGCGCCAGGTGCTGCCGGTGGCCCAGGAACTCGATGCCGTCCCGGGCTTCGTCCCGGACCCGCTGCGGGAAGCCGATGCACGGCTCGCCCCGGGCCTGCTGCGCAAGTACCAGGGCCGCGCGCTGCTCGTGACCACCGGTGCCTGCGGCGTGCACTGCCGCTACTGCTTCCGCCGGGAGTTCCCGTACGACGCGCAGACCGGAGACGGCGGGCGCTGGGCCGAGGCGGTCGCCGCGCTCTCGGCCGATTCCTCGATCCGCGAACTGATCCTCAGCGGCGGCGATCCGCTGTCGCTCGGCAACGCGCGCCTCGCCGCCCTCACCGAGGCGCTCCGCGCGGTGCCCCAGCTGCGCATGCTGCGCATCCACACGCGCCAGCCGATCGTGCTGCCCTCGCGCGTCGACCCCGGCCTGCTCGACTGGCTGCGCAGCCTCGAATGGCGCGTCACCATCGTGCTGCACGCCAACCACCCCGACGAGCTCTCGCAGGACGTGCGCGCCGCCGTCGCCGCGCTGCGCGCCACGGGCGCGCTGCTGCTGAACCAGTCCGTGCTGCTCTCCGGGGTCAACGACGACGCCGCCACGCTCGCGAGGTTGTCGCTGAAGCTGCACGAATCCGGCGTGCTCCCCTACTACCTGCACCTGCTCGACCCGGTGCGGGGCACCGCGCATTTCCAGGTCGCGGAGTCACGGGGCCGCGAGCTGGTCGATGCGCTGGCGCGGCAGCTGCCGGGGTACCTCGTGCCGCGACTCGCGCGTGAACTGCCAGGCGAGGACGCCAAGCGGGTCGTCGCGGCCGGCATGTCGATTATGTGAGACAGCTCCCAGCCCGGCACGCGGCACGCCAGCAAGATCGGGGTGTCGGGATCCGCCCGGATCCCGCCCTTGCATAGCGGAGTCGCCTTGAACGCCCAGGCTGCTGTTCCTCTCGTGGTGCTCTCGCCGGCTGCCGAGCCGGTGCAGGCCGTCAACAGCATCCTGCGCCGCGCGGGCCAGGCGGCGCATTGCACCTGGATACCGTCGCTTCCCGACCTCGCGGACGCGATGACCCAGATCAACCCGGAGCTGCTGCTGCTCGTCGGCTCCGACCACGAGGCGATGGCGCTGGCCGCCAGGGTGCGCGACCAGACCGCCCCGGAGGTTCCGCTGATCGCGGTCTCGGACCTCGGCAGCGAGGACGAGGTTGCGGAGGCCATGCGCATGGGCGCGCGGGACGTGGTGTCCCTGTCGAGCCCGGCGCGCCTGGAGGCCGTGGTGCTGCGCGAGCTTCGCTCGTTCAGGCTCGAGCGCGCCCTGAACAACACGCTGCAGTCGGCCCGCGACTACAGGCGGCAGCTGGAGAACGTGCTCGAGCGCTCGAACGACGCGATCGCGCAGGTACAGGACGGCATCATCCTCGAGGTCAACGACTCGTGGATCGAGCTGTTCGGCGCGCGTGATCGCGCCGAGCTCGTCGGCCAGCCGCTGATGGACTTCTTCGCCGCCGACAGCCACGCCGCGCTGCGCGGCGCGTTGTCCGCCTGCGCCTCCGGCCGTTGGAACGACCACGGTTTGCAGACCCAGGCCGTGCACCGCAAGGGGCGCCAGCTGCCGCTCGAGCTCATGCTCGCCCCGTGCCTGATCGACGAGCAGCCCGCCGTGCGCCTGATGGTCCCGGCCCGGCGTCGCGACGAGAGCCAGCTTGCGCTCGACCTCGCCGACGCGGTGCGGCGCGACCCGGCCACGGGATTCCTGCACCGCCGCGCCACGCTGGAGGCGATGCGCGAGCGCGTCGCCACCGCCGCAAGCGGCGGCGTGCGCTTCGTCGCACAGGTCCGCATCGACAAATTCGCCGCGATCGAGCGCGAGGTCGGTCTCGAGGGCAGCGAACAGGTCCTCGTTGCCTTCGCCTCCCTCCTGCAGTCCGCGATGCTGCCCAAGGACATCGGCGGCCGCTTCGGCGGCGTCAGCTTCCTGGTGCTGCTCGAGCGCGGCAACGCGCACGACGCGGAGGCCTGGGCCGAGCAGTTGGTGGAGCGCGTCCGCGCGCACGCCTTCAACGTCGGCAGCAAGCCCTGCGAGGTGACCTGCAGCGTCGGCCTCGGCGTCGTGCCGGCCGGCAATCCCGACATCGGCGCCGCGATCGACGACGCCTTGGACGCCTGCCGGCGCGCCCGCAAGCGCGGCGGCAACCAGACCAGCCAGATCGATCGGGCCGACACCGACTCCCGCGTCCTCGCCTACGACCAGGTGTGGGTCAAGCACATCCGCGCCGCACTGCTCGAGAACCGTTTCCGCCTGCTGCAGCAGCCGATCGCGAGCCTGCAGGGCGACGACCTGCAGATGTTCGACCTGATGGTCCGCATGCTCGACACCCAGGGTCGCGACGTGCTGCCCTCGGAATTCATGCCGGCCGCGGAACGCAACGGCCTGCTGCGCAGCATCGACCGATGGGTCATCGGCGCCACCCTGTCGCTGGCGGCGCAGCACCAGTCGAGCTGCCTGTTCGTGAGGCTCTCGCAGGATACGGTGCTGGACGGCAGCGCCCCGGACTGGCTGGACGGCCAGCTGCACGCGAGCCGCGCCCAGGCCGGCAAGGTCTGCTTCCAGGTGCCGGAGCAGGTCGCCGAGCAGCACCCGCAGGCGGTCCAGGCGCTCGCCCAGGCCATCAAGCGCCGCGGTCTGCGTTTCGCGCTGGAGCGCTTCGGCTCGGGCCGCGACCCGTCGGGACTGCTGCAGAACATCCCGCTCGACTTCGTCAAGATCGACGGCGCGCTGGTGCAGAGCCTCGCTTCGAGCCCGGCGACGCAGGCGAAGATCTCGAACCTGGTGGACCTCGCACGGTCGCGCAAGGTGCTGACCGTCGCCGAGCGCGTCGAGGACGCCAACACGATGGCGGTGCTGTTCCAGCTCGGCGTGCAGTTCGTGCAGGGCTACTTCATCAATGAGCCCGAGCAGATCGTGCTGGGCAGCTGAACCGGCCGCCGGCCGGGGCTGCAACCGCGTTCAACCCGGTTCCAGCCGCGTCACGCCGCGCCAGCCACGGGGCAGGACGGCGCCGCGCTGCGCGCGCTCGCCGCGGTAGGCCTTCAGGCCCGCCCAGTCGATCGTCATGCGCCGGTCGCCCGCGAACACCGCGAGCGCGGCATCGGGCTCGACGACCACGGCGCCCACCAGCACTTCCTCACGCGATGCCGCCTTGGCCGAAGGAATGTTGAACAGCTTGTTGCCCTTGCCGCGCTCCATCTGCGGCACTTCGGCAACGGGGAACGCCAGCAGCCGGCCGTCGCTGCTCGCCACCGCGACCAGCGCACGCGACGAGGTCACCGGCGAGGGCGGCAGCACGAGGGCGCCCTCGGGCACGCCGAGCACGGTCTTGCCGGCCCGTCGGT
>JBIIDW010000243.1:0-4539 GCA_044238215.1 Steroidobacteraceae bacterium | reverse complement strand
ACCCTGCTGCACCCCAGCGGCTACGACTACTTCCGCCTGCTGCGCTCCAAGCTCAACTGGGGGCGCCGCAGCTTCGACGCGCCGCGCTGACCGCCATGCTGACCCACCTCCAGGTGCGGGACTTCGCGATCATCGACGCCGTCGAGGTCGAGCTGCGGTCCGGGCTCACCGTGCTCACCGGCGAGACGGGCGCGGGCAAGTCCATCCTCGTCGACGCGCTGCAGCTGCTCGCCGGCGGGCGCGCGGGCGCCGACGTCGTCCGCCACGGCAGCGAGCGCGCCGAGGTTTCCGCCACCTTCGACATCGGCGTCGGCGGCGCAGCGCTGCGCGAGCTGCTGGAGGCGCAGGGCGTCGACGCCGACGACGAACTCGTGGTGCGCCGCGTCGTGAACCGAGAGGGCAAATCCCGCTGCTGGCTCAACGGCCAGCAGGTTCCGCTGCAGGTGCTGCGCGACGCGGCCGAGTGGCTGGTCGACATCCACGGCCAGCACGAGTTCCAGTCGCTCGCGCGACCTGCTGCACAGCGGGCGCTGCTCGACGGCTTCGCCTCGGCCGGCGAGCTCGCGCGCGAAGTCGCGGACGCCCACAAGGCGCGCGTCGCGGTCGATGCCCGCCTCGATGCGCTGCTGGAGGCCCGGCGCCAGCGCGACGAGCGGCTGGAGCTGCTCCGCCACCAGGTCGAGGAGCTCGCGCGTCTGGACCTGCAGCCGGGCGAGGCGGATGAGCTCGCCGCGGAGCGCCAGCGGCTGCTGCACGCCGGTCGCCTCGGCGACGCGGCCCGCACCGCGCAGTCCCTGCTCTATGAGGCGGACGAGGGCACGGCCCAGCAGTCCGTGGGGCGGGCGCTGGCGGCGCTGCGCGCGGCAGCAGGCCTCGATCCGCGCCTTGCGGCGGTCGTGCCGGTGGTCGACGAAGCCCTGATCCGCATCAACGAGGCGGCCCGGGAGCTCGGCCGCTACCTCGACGGACTCGATGCCGACCCGGCCAGGCAGGAGCAGGTGGAGCAGCGCCTCGCCGCAATCGAGGCACTCGCCCGCAAGCACCGGGTGGCGGCCGCGGCGCTGCCGGCCCGGGCGCAGGAGCTCGCCACGGAACTGGAGCGGCTCGCCACGCTGGAGCAGGAGGCATCTGCGCTGCGTGCCGAGTCGGCCGCGGCGGTCGCCCGCTGGCGGGATCTCGCGACGCGGCTCTCGGCAGCCCGCGTCACGGCCGCACTCGACCTGTCGAACGAGATCAGCGCGCGCATGCAGGCGCTGGGCATGTCAGGCGGGCGGTTCGAGGTCCTCGTGCAGCCGCGCACGGGCGAGGAAACCTCCGCGGCCGGTCTGGACGACATCGAATTCCTGGTCACGGCGAACCCTGGACAACCGCCGCGGCCCGTCGGTCGGGTGGCCTCCGGCGGGGAGCTGTCGCGGCTGTCGCTGGCCGTGCAGGTGACCAGCGCAGCGCGCCAACGCTCGGGACCGGGCGGGCCGCAGCGGTGCATGGTCTTCGACGAAGTGGACTCGGGCGTCGGCGGCGCGGTGGCGGAAATCGTCGGCCGGGAACTCGCCGCGCTCGCCTCGAGCGCGCAGGTCCTGTGCGTGACGCACCTGCCCCAGGTCGCCGCCCAGGGCCAGCACCACCTGCGCGTCGCCAAGCGCAGCCGCCAGGGAACCACGCACACGCAGATCGCCGAGCTGGACACAGCGGGGCGCATCGAGGAAATCGCCCGGATGCTGGGCGGGGTTGACGTGACCGGCAAGGCCCGCGAGCACGCCGCGGAGATGCTCGAAGCGGCGGCAGCGCGCCTCGCGACGGCCGGTGGGGTCAGGAAGTCCGGCGGCCGGCGCAGCCGGGCCGGCGGCAATGGCCGTACATGACCAGCGCGTGGTGGCGGATCTCGAAGCCCAGCCGGGCAGCCACCGCATCCTGACGTTCTTCGATCCCGGCGTCGACGAACTCCTCGACGAGCCCGCAGTCGAGGCACACGATGTGATCGTGGTGCGCGCCGTGGTTGAGCTCGAACACCGCCATCCCGTCCTCGAAATGGTGGCGCGTGACGAGGCCGGCCGCCTCGAACTGCGTCAGCACCCGGTAAACGGTGGCCAGGCCGATGTCCTCGCGCGAGTCGAGCAGGCGCTTGTAGATGTCCTCCGCGGACATGTGGCGCGTGGCGCTGCCCTCGAGGATCTCCAGGATCTTCATCCGGGGCAGGGTGACCTTGAGGCCAGCCTTGCGCAGGTCATTGCCTTCCACGTCACCCCTCGCGCGTTCGGGTAGAATGCCCACCCATTATGATCGATCCCGCCCCTGCCCCACTACTCCGTCGCGCGTCGCTCGCGCTGCTGCTGGCGCTCGCGCTGCCGTCCGTGGGGCTGCTGCAGGGCTGCGTCTACCGGATGACCGTGCAGCAGGGCAACTTCCTCGACCCGAAGCAGGTCGCGCAGCTGCAGACCGGCATGACGCGCTCACAGGTGCGCTTCCTGCTCGGCACGCCGATGCTCCCCGACGCCTTCGACCGCGACCGCTGGGACTACCTCTACTACCTCAAGATCGGTCGGCTCAAGAAGCCGGAGGAGCGCCGCCTCACGGTGTTCTTCGAGGGCGACAAGGTCGCCCGCATCGAAAACGTGGGCATCACGGTCGACGCGCCCCCGGCCGAGATACCGAAGACCATTCCGGCCTCAGTGCCCGCGCCCGGCGCCTGAGCGCCGCGCGCCCGCGGCCCTGGCTTCGGCGGCGCGCCGCCGCCGGTTCTCTTTCGGGTCCGTGGCCAGCGGCCGGTAGAGTTCCACGCGATCGCCCTCCCGCAACGCCTGGCTGCGGGCGCAGGCCAGCCCGAATATCCCGACGGCGCCCCGCTCCCAGTCCAGGCCTGCCTCCGGCGGCAGGCCCGCACTTTCCGCCAGCGGGCGAGCCGCCCGCAGCGCCTCGGCGACCGTGGCGCCTGCGGCCAGCTCGAGAGGCAGCACCACCTGCCAGGCCGGCAGCGCGATCGCGACGCTGACGCGCAGCGTTGGTCCGCCGGGCGAACTCACGCCAGCGCGCTCACGCCGGACCCACGTCGCGTGCACGGCGCACGAAGGCGTCGACGAGCGACACGGCCACCTCCTCGAACACCGGGCCGAACACCGCCCCCGAAAGGCGGCTGGCGAACTCGAAGCGCAGCGCCAGTTCCACCCGGCAGCCGCTGTCGCCCAGCGGCTCCACCGTCCAGACCCCCTCGAGGGTGCTGAACGGCCCACGCACCAGCTGCATGGCGATCGAGCGGCCGGGAACCAGGGTGTTACGCGTCGTGAACTCGCCACCCAGCGGCCCGCGCTTGATGCCGACCGTGGCCACGACCTCGTCATCGCGCCGCTCGTCGATGCGCGCGTGCGTGCACCAGGGCAGGAACAGCGGGTAGGACTCGACGTCGGCGATGACGCCGTAGACCCGCGGCGCGGGAAAGGCTACGAGGGCGGACCGGCGGATGTCCTTCATGGGCGGATTGTCGGGGATGCGACCCACGGCGACAACGCCACCGGTAGAATGCGCGATCCTGCCCGCGGCACGCCCATGAACAAGCCCTCCCCCCCGAAATCCGGCTCCGCCAAGCCGAAGCCCGAGAACCGGACGATCGCCGAGAACCGGCGCGCCCGCTTCGACTACTTCATCGAGGAGCGTCTCGAGGCCGGCCTCGCGCTGCAGGGCTGGGAGGTCAAGGCGCTGCGCGCCGGCAAGGCGCAGATCACCGAGGGCTACGTCTACCTGCGCGACGGCGAGGTGTTCCTGTTCGGCGCCAACTTCACGCCGCTGCGGACCACGTCCACCCACGTCGTGGCCGACCCGATGCGAACCCGCAAGCTGCTGCTGAACGCGCGCGAGATCGACCACCTGGTCGGGTCCGTGGAGCGCAAGGGCTACACGATCGTGCCGCTGGAGCTGTACTGGAAGCACGGCCGCGCGAAGCTGCAGATCGGCCTCGCCAAGGGCAAGAAACAGCACGACAAGCGCGCCACCGAGAAGGACCGCGACTGGGCCCGCGACAAGGCCCGGGTGATGAAGGCGCGCTGAGGCGAGCGGTCGGCAACGCGCCGGGCGCCGGCGCGGGGCTGCCCGCGTTCAGCGCGCCGCGACAGCCGCCTTTGCGTCGCGCATCGCCTCGTACTCGTCGTAGCTGCCCGTGAACTCGACGATGCCGCCGCCCGGCTGCAGTTCGATGATCCGCGTGGCCAGGCCGTTGACGAACTCCCGGTCGTGCGACACGAACAGCAGCGTGCCCGGGTACTTCTCGAGCCCGATCTGCAGCGACTCGATCGTCTCCATGTCCATGTGGTTGGTCGGCTCGTCGAGCAGCATCACGTTGGGCCGCTGCAGCATCAGCTTGCCGTAGATCATCCGGCCCTTCTCGCCGCCCGACAGGACCTTGACCTGCTTCTTGGTCTCGTCGCCCGAGAACAGCAGCCGCCCCAGCGTGGCGCGCACGATCAGGTCGTCGTCGGCCTTGCCGGTCCACTGCGACATCCATGTCAGCAGGTCGCGCTTTTCGGCGAACTCCGCCTGCGGATCCTGCGG
>JBIIDW010000242.1:0-4540 GCA_044238215.1 Steroidobacteraceae bacterium | reverse complement strand
CGGCCCGGTCAGCCTGCTCGGCGACGCCGCACACCCCATGCTGCCGTTCATGGCCCAGGGCGCGGCGATGTCGCTGGAGGACGCCCTGGTGCTCGGACGGGCGATTGCCGCGTACGGCACGACGGCCGAGGCGCTGCTGCGCTACGAGCGGCTGCGGTTGCCACGCACGACCCAGGTGGTGCTCGACTCGCGCGCCGCGACTTCCCTTTACCAGCGGCTGAGCGGCGACAAGCAGGCCGCGCGCGCGCGCAACCTCGACGACCTCTACGGCTACGATGCCGCCACGGTGACGCCATGAGCGACGCTCCCTCCCGGATCCGGCCGATCGGCTGGTACATGCGCAACCTCGCCCCCGACGAGGCGCCGGCCCACCGGCGCTTCTGGCGCGAGCAGCTCGGCCTGCCGCTGATCCGCGAGGTCGGGCCGGCGATGGACGTGCTGTGGGGCGGAGAGACGCAGCTGGTCGAGCTGGCCTACGGCAACCCCGCAGCGCCGGTTCCCCCCGCCCGGCAGGGCTACGTGCCCGTGTTCCTCGCGCACGGCCTCGACGCGCTCGCCCAGCGACTGGGCGCGCGTGGCCTCGAGGCGGCGCCCGCGGCGGCAGCGGCCGGTCGCGAAATCGCGCTGCGCGATCCCCAGGGGCACGCGGTACTGCTGCGCGAGCCGGCGCCTGGCGGCGACCCGGTGCAGGCGCGTGAGCTCGCGCGACGAACGGCCCGTGGCGAAGCCTACAACCCGGGTTGCCGGCGCATGCCCGAGGGAATCCAGGAACTCGCGTGGATCCGTCGGCGCGCCGCCGACCCGGCGGCGATCGCCGGCTTCTACGCCGACGTTCTCGGCTGCGCGCGGCGCGGCAGGCAGGGTGAGGCGGAGCTGATCGACCTTGGCGACGGCGTGGTCATGGAAGTCGTGGCCGGGGGCAGCGCCGCGCCGCCGCCGCACGACCGGAAAGCCTGTGACGCGCTGATCATCCTGCGCGTCGACGGCATCGCCGCGTTCCGCGAACGGCTCGCCGCACACGGCGTGCACGTGATCAACCCGCGGATCGAGACCTACTGGGGTGAACTGACCTACTTCGCCGATCCGGAAGGCCAGGTCATCGGCGTCGAGTGCGCCCAGCACCCGGGCGAGTATTCGCCGGGCAAGCTCGCGCTGCCGGAAGGCCTCGAGGCCGAGCGCCGCTGGCGCGAGGCGCTCGCCGCCCGCTCGGCCGCCGGCTAGGCGGCGCCCGCCGGCGGGCGCCGCGCGCGGCGCCGCGCCCGCGGTGGTACCTCGCGCGGGTCACCGGCCTTCACGAAGCGGAAGGCGTACTCGTCGGGGCGGCTGATCGCCTCGAAGTACTCGACCGGCCGCCCCCCGGGATCGAAAGTGAGCCGCTGGGTCACCAGCAGCGGCGCGCCGACGGGCACTTCCAGCAGGCCGGCGACGAGCACGTCCGCCGCGGCTGCCGTCAGCGTGAACTCGGCCTCGCCGATTGCGACGCGCGCGCGCTCGAGGACCTCGAGCACGGTGCGGTTGCCGAGGGCGTCGCGGTCGACGTGCACGGCGAGTTCCGCCGGCACGTAGCTGGTGACGAAATGGGCCGGCACGCGACCGTGCAGGCTGAGACGCCTGATGCGCAGCACGCGCCGCCCCAGTGACACGCGCCCCGCGCGCAGGAACGGCGGCGGGGGCAGCAGATCGAAGCCCACCAGGCGCAGGCGGAGCCGCTCGTCCTCCGGGCCGACGACGCTCTCGCGCAGCGACCCGACGGGCGCCGCGCTGGCCGAGCTGTTGCGGCTGAGGTCCCCCGGAAACGTGCCGATGCCGTGCCGGCGGACCACGAGGCCCTCTTCCTCGAGGCGAGCGAGCGTGCGACGCAGCGTCACCCGCGACACCTGGAACTGGCGCGACATCTCGAGTTCGCCGGGCATGGGCTCGTCCGGGGGGAACTCGCCCTGCAGCAGCCGGCGTCGCAGCTGCATGTACACCTGGTAGTGCAGCGGGACGAGGCGTTCGCCCGCGGCGCCGCCGGTTCCCGGGCCAGGGCTGGCGCGTGGGTTGCGCCGCGGCTTCTGGGGATTATTATTCATTTTAGCGCAAAATAATCACTTTATTATTCACCGATTTTAATCTAGATTTACGCTTCGTTTTATCGTGCGGTCAATGCCGCCAGGTGTCTCCGGATGAAAAATCTCGTCGCGATCCAGGCCCAGATCGAGGACCTGCAAAAACAGGCCGCCGAGTTGCGACAGAGGGAATTCCGCAAGACGGTTGCGGAAATCGTCGCGCAAATGCGGGCATTTGGCATCACCGTCGAGGATATTCGCGAGGCGCAACGACGCGAGGCCGGCGCGGCCAAGGCGGGCGGTCGTCGTGGCCGGCCGAAGAAGGCGGCAGCGGCGGCGGCCGGCGCCCCGGCGGCGAAGCGCAAGCCGGCGCCGATCAAGTATCGCGGTCCGGCCGGCGAGACGTGGACCGGTCGCGGCAAGCAGCCGCGCTGGCTCAAGGCGCTGGTCGATTTGGGGCGCAAGCCCGAGGAGTTCCTCATCTGAGCCGCCGGCGGGCCCGGATCGGCGGCCCCGCCGTCACTCGCCGATGTCCTCGTTCCAGAGATCCGGGCTGCGCGCGATGAACTCCTGCATCAGCGCGATGCAGCCCGGGTCCTGCAGAACATCGACCCGCACGCCGCGCGAGCGCAGCCAGTCCTCCTCGCCCATGAACGTGCGGTTCTCGCCGACCACGACCTTCGGGATCCCGTACAGCGCGATCGCGCCGCTGCACATCGGGCACGGCGACAGCGTGGTGTAGAGCACGCATTCGCGGTAGACCCCGGCGGGCTGCCGCCCGGCCCGCTCGAAGGCGTCCATCTCGCCGTGCAGGATCGCGCTGCCCTGCTGCACGCGCCGGTTGTGCCCGCGGCCGATGATGTGCCCGCGGTGCGCGATCACCGAGCCGATCGGAATGCCGCCCTCGGCGAGCCCGGCGCGGGCCTCGTCGATTGCGGCCTGCATGAATGGGTCCATGACGCCTCCGATGGCGTTGCCGCCGATGCCGGGCGATCGCCGGCGATCAGCTGTCGAGGACCGGGAGCAAGGCCTCGGCCCAGTCGAAGGCCGCGTCGGGCAGCCTGAGGAACGGGCCCCGCCTGGACTCCTTCGCCGCACGCTGCGTGCGCTCGAACAGCGGGTCCCATTCGGCAGCCGCGAAGCGCAGCGGCACCCGGACGCCCGCCACGCGCTTCTGCAGCACGTAGTCGAGCTGCGCCAGCGTCGATTCCCGCCAGCGGTGACCCGAGCGCAGCAGGTCGAAGGCGCGCGCGTGCACGTCGACGGGGTCCAGCGACGGCGTGCGCTTGACGATGCCCGCCGGGCCGCGCTCGAACCACGGGAAGAACAGCGCCTGATCGCGCACCAGGTGCCAGGCCTCCAGCAGGTGCCCACCGTACCAGTTCGGCCGGATCTCCGGCGCGCCGTGCTCGCGCAGGCGCCGCCGCAGCGCCGGCTCGAACCACTGGGCGCCGGCGATCACGAGGTGACGCACGACGCTCTTCCGCTGGCGCGCGAGCTCGACGCCGACCATGCCGCCGCCGCCGACGCCGATCACGTCGACCTCGCCGAGGCCGAGGGCGCGCAGCGCCTGCGCCACGGCGCGTGCCTGCGCGGCCACGGTCACCCGCCCGCCCAGCGTGTCTTCGGACTCGCCCTGCCCGGGCAGGTTGACGGCGAGTACCGGGCGGCGCCCGATGAAGCCGCGGGCGATCTCGTGGACCGCCTCCGAGGAGCCGATGGCGTCGTGCAGCACCAGCACCGGCCGGCCGCGGGCCGCGTCGGTGTTGCGACGGATGCGCAGCTGGCCCCCGGGCACGTCGACCCAGTCCTGCCAGAGCCGGCAGG
Organism: Steroidobacteraceae bacterium; assembly: GCA_044238215.1. Lineage (GTDB taxonomy): Bacteria > Pseudomonadota > Gammaproteobacteria > Steroidobacterales > Steroidobacteraceae > UBA964. Next base: position 665 of record JBIIDW010000242.1, on the reverse strand, counting down.
GCAGGGCGGCCGGGGTCGGCGCGGGCGGTGCCGCGGGCGGTGCGTGCTGCAGGATGAAGTCGCGGCAGAGGTCCAGCGTCTGCGCGGCATCGCCGCCCGGCTTCGCGGTGACGCTCGGGCTCGGCCGGCGGATGCGCTGCAGGTCGCGGGCGAGCACATCGGTGTCCTGCGCGGTGACCAGCGTCGGCACGCGCACCTGCTGCAGCGCGACGTCGGAGCGCATGGTGAACGCCGCGCGGTAGCCGACCCGGTAGTTGTCGCCCGAGCGCAGGAAGTCGAGCAGGCCGGTGTGGATCTGGTCCGGCGAGGGCAGCGTGTACTGCAGCCGGTCGCTGCCCGACTTGCTGTACCAGGGGAAGAAGATGACCTGCTCGCGCATGCGCGACCACAGCCAGGCGAGGTGCGAGCCGTCCCAGGCCGGGGCGAAGGCCGGCAGGTAGTTCGCGACGATGTCGGCCCGCGCCTGCTCGGTGAGGATGACGTAGCCGTTGGCCACCGCGCAGGCCACGCGGCCCGGGTGGTGCTGCGCCACCGCGCCCGCGATCATCGCGCCGGTGTGGAAGCCGTAGACGGCCGCGCGCTCGACGCCGATGGCGTCCATGAACTCGACGACCGCGTCGGCGTAGTCGGCGGTCTCGGCCCGCTCGACCCCCAGCGGGTCGGAG
>JBIIDW010000241.1:0-4543 GCA_044238215.1 Steroidobacteraceae bacterium | reverse complement strand
TCTCGGCACGGTCGATGTCGAGGTGGACGATGTGGCGGGCCGAGGGCGCAAACTTGGCGGGCACGCCGGCGACGCGGTCGTCGAAGCGTGCGCCGACCGCGATCAGGAAGTCGCAGTCCTGCACGGCGTAGTTGGCGAAAGCGGCGCCGTGCATGCCGAGCATGCTCATCGACAGTGGGTGCGTGGTGTCGAAGGCGCCGATGCCCATCAGGGTCGTGACGACCGGGATGCCGAAGGCCTGGGCGAACTCGCCGAGCTGCGCCGCGGCGCCGGCGTTGACGACGCCGCCGCCGGCATAGATCAGCGGCCGACGGGCGCCGCGCAGCAGCGCGAAGAACGCCGCGGCCTCGTCGTCCTCGACCGCGGCGTGGGTCGCCGCGAACAGCCTGCGCCGGTAGCCCGGGATCGGCAGCACACCCTCGCCACGAAACACGCCTTGCCAGTTCTGGACGTCCTTGGGAACGTCGATGACGACCGGCCCCGGACGGCCTGTGCGGGCGATCTCGAAGGCGGTGCGCATCGTCGCCTCGAGCTTGGTCGGGTCGGTGACCAGGAAGATGTGCTTGGCCACCGAGCCCATCAGCGCCGGCACGGGCGCTTCCTGGAAGGCATCGGTGCCGATCGCGCTGGTCGGCACCTGGCCGCAGATGACGACCATCGGCACCGAGTCGGCCATGCAGTCGCGCACCGGCGTGACGGTATTGGTCGCCCCGGGGCCGGAGGTCACGAGGCAGACGCCGACACGACCGCTGGCGCGGGCATAACCGGCGGCCATGAACCCCGCGCCCTGCTCGTTCGCGGGCACGATCAGCGGCATCTGCGCCGCGCCGCGCTCGGCCTGCCGCTGGTTGTGGAGGAACACGGCGTCGTAGGTGGGCAGGATGGCGCCGCCGGAGTAGCCGAAGATCGCCGTCGTGCCCTCGTCGGCCAGCACCTGGACGATCATCTCGGCGCCGCTCATCGGCGCCCCGGCGAGGGGGTGGGAGGACGGGCGCGTCGGCGGGCTGGCGTTGGGCATGGCGCGGCGGGGGCGGGTTGGGTGCGGGAGACGGTCCCGAGACTATCAGCTTGGCCGTCCTGTGCAATATGCTGTGGGGCTGCCACACCCACCTGAACCCATGCGCCACATCATCGCGATACTGTTGCAGAACGAGGCCGGCGCGCTGACGCGCGTCGCGGGCCTGTTCTCGACCCGCGGCTACAACATCGAGTCGCTGTCGGTTGCCGCCACCGACGACCCCACCGTCTCGCGCATCACGCTGGTCACGATCGGCTCGGAAGGCGTGATCCAGCAGATCGTCAGCCAGCTCAACAAGCTGGTCGACGTCGTCAGCGTCGAGGACATGACAGAGGGCGAACACATCGAGCGCGAGCTCGTGCTGCTGAAGCTCAAGGTGCGGCCAGAGCAGTCCGACGCCGTGCGCGGCTACGTGGTGCGCGCCAGCGGCAAGGTGCTCGAGCCCTCGACGGAGGGTTTCATCGTCGAGCTGACCGCGAGCGAGGCGGAGGTCGACCGGTTCATCCGCGACCTGTCGGGCGGCGCGCAGCTGCTCGAGGTGGTGCGCAGCGGCGCGCTCGGCATCAGCCGTGCCCCCCGCCAGCCGCGCGCTGCCCGCGGCACGGCGGGCTAGCGCCTCAGCCGGCCAGCGGCGCTATGGCGGCGCGGATCGCCTCGGGCACCGGCACGGTGCCGCGCTGCTGCGCGTCGACGTAGACGTGCACGAACCGGCCAGCGGCGGCGCAGCGCGGGTCGCCGCGCCTGAAGATCCCGAGCCGGTAGACGATGCTGCTGCGGCCCAGCCGCTCCACCGCCACGCCGACCTCGAGCTCGTCCGGGTAGGACACAGACTCGAAATAGCGGCACCCCGTCTCGGCCACCACGCCGATCGCCGGCAGCGCGCGGATGTCGGTGCCGGTGGCCTCCATCAGGTAGCCGTTCACGGCGGTGTCGAAGTACGAGTAGTAGACGACGTTGTTCACGTGGCCGTAGACGTCGTTGTCCATCCAGCGCGTGGGCATCGGACGGAACACGCGGAACTCGGCGCGCGTGGGAATGGCAGGGCGTTCGCTCATCGGCTCTCCGGAGGCTGGCCGCGCGCATTGTCCACGGTTGCCAGCGACTGCGCCACGCCGTAGCGTGGCTGCACCATGAAGACCCGCGCCGCCATCCTCACCCGCGTGGGCGCACCCGCGCCGTACGCCGACTCCCGCCCGCTCGAGATCGCCGAGATCGAGCTCGACCCGCCCGGTCCGGGCGAGGTGCTGCTGCGGATCCGCGCCGCCGGGCTCTGCCATTCCGACCTGTCGGTCATCGACGGCAACCGCCCGCGGCCGCTGCCGATGGTGCTCGGCCACGAGGGCGCGGCGGTGGTCGAGGAACTCGGCCCGGGTGTCACCGACCTGGCGGTCGGCGATCACGTGGTGACCGCCTTCGTGCCGAGCTGCGGCCACTGCGCGCCCTGCGAGCAGGGGCGACCCGCGCTCTGCGAGCCGGGGGCCGCCGCCAACGGCGCCGGTACGCTGGTGTCCGGTGCGCGGCGCCTCCACCGCGCCGGCGTCGACCTCAATCACCACCTGGGCGTGTCGGCATTCGCCGAGTTCGCCACCGTGTCGCGCAACTCGGTGGTCCGTGTCGACCGCAGCCTCGGCTTCGCCGAGGCCGCCGTGTTCGGCTGCGCGGTCATCACCGGCACCGGCGCGGTCATCAACACCGCCGAGCTCGCGCCCGGGCGCAGCGTCGCGGTCGCCGGCCTCGGCGGCGTCGGCCTCGCGGCGCTGCTCGGCGCACGCCTGCGCGAAGCCCACACGATCGTGGCACTCGATCTCTCCGAGGAGAAGCTCGCGCTCGCGCGCGGGCTCGGCGCCACGCACGCGTTCAACGCGGCCGACCCGAACGTGGTCGAGGCCGTGCGCGACGCCACGCGCGGCGGCGTCGACGTCGCGTTCGAGATGGCTGGCTCCGTCAAGGCCATGGAGCTCTGCTACAGGGTCACGCGGCGCGGCGGCACTACCGTCACCGCGGGGCTGTCGCACCCGTCGGCCATGTTCTCGGTGCCACATGTCGGCATCGTCGCGGAGGAGCGCACGATCAAGGGCAGCTACCTCGGCAGCTGCGTCCCGTCGCGCGACATCCCGCGCTACATCGAGTGGTACCAGCAGGGCCGGCTACCCGTCGACCGGCTGTTGTCGGGCACGCTCCCGCTCGCCGACATCAACGCCGGCTTCGACCGACTCGCCCGCGGCGAGGGCGTGCGGCACGTGGTGCTTCCGGCGGGCTGAGCACGCCGGCAAGTACCCTGCCGCGTCCACCGCTCGGACGAGGCAGCAGCCGCGCGCTGCGCGCCGCTATATCGGACTGATATATCGCTTCGGGACATGGCGCTCGGGGGGGCGGACCGTGGACGTCAGGACGGTATGCCTTGGGCTGCTCACCTTCGGCGAGGCGAGCGGCTACGACATCAAGAAGCACGTCGAGGCCGGCTTCTCGCAGTTCTTCGCGACCGGCTTCGGCTCGATCTATCCGGCGCTGGCGTCGCTCGCCGACGAGGGGCTCGCCAGCGTGCGGCCCGCAACGGGCGCGGGCGCCGGGCGGGCGTCGCGCAAGGTCTACCGGATCACGCCTGCCGGCCGCACGGCGCTGCGCTCCGCGCTCGCCTCCTGCGAGCCGACCCACCGCCTGCGCTCCGAGTTCATGGCCCTGCTCTACTTCTCGCAGCTGGTGCCGCCCGCGCGCCTGCGCACCGTGCTCGACACGCAGCTTGCCCGCATGCAGGGGGAGCTCGCGCGCATGCGACGAACCGGCTGCCCCGGCGAGCAACAGTGGCCGGGCAGCGTGCGCTTCGTGCAGGGCCTCGGCATCGCCCTGCTCGAGACCACGACCGCCTACCTCGATTCCCACCGCCACCTGATCGAAACCCCGGCGGCGCCCGCCCGCGCCGGCCGGAACCGCCGGAGGTCCGCCCGATGAGCACCGCCCGCAACCTGTTCGACCGCATCGCCAGCCGCCCGGCCTGGGTTGCCGTCGCGCTGCTTGTGCTGCTCGCCGCGTGGCTGCTGTCGGGCCTGCTGGGCCCGTCCCGGCGCGAGGTCGACGCGCCCGCGCCCGCCGTACGCGCCACCGCCGCCACCCCGGTCCAGGTCGCGCGCCTCACCGCCGAGCCGGTCGAGCGCACGCTCACGCTGTCCGGCCGCACCGCTCCGGCACGCACCGTGGAGCTGAAAGCCGAGACCAGCGGTCGGGTGATCGCCATCGGTGCACCGCGCGGCGCCCGCGTCGACGCCGGCGCGCTGATCATCCGGCTCGACGCCGGCGACCGCGTGGCGCGGCTCGAGCAGGCCCGCGCCGAACTGCGCCAGCGCGAACTCGAGTACGAAGGACAGCTGAAGCTCAAACCCGCGGGCTACATCTCCGACGCGCGACTCGCCGAGTCGCTCGCGCTGCGGGAGAAGGCCCGTGCCGAGGTGACGCGGGCCGAACTCGACGTCGAACGCATGGCGGTGCGCGCGCCGTTCGCCGGCGCGTTGCAGGATCGTCGCGCCGAGG
>JBIIDW010000240.1:0-4548 GCA_044238215.1 Steroidobacteraceae bacterium | reverse complement strand
CTGCGGCGCCTGCCCGACTGGGCCGGACCGTCGGCTGGGCTGCGCCAGATGGCGAGCCTGGTCGCGAGCGGGCGCGAGTACCGCGCGCGGCGCTTCGAGTTGCCGCTGGAGCGCAACTTCGGCGCGTCGTCGATCCACGTCGTCGCCTGGGAGCCCGCTCCCGTCGCCCTTGCGGCGCTGTCGACGCGGCAGCTCGTGTTCCCCGCGCTGATGCTGGCCGGCGTGCTGCTGGCGGCCTGGCTCGCGGTCCGCCAGCTGCACGCCCAGCTGAAGCCGCTCGACGCGCTGATCGCGGTCACGCGGCGACTGGCGCGGCGCGACTTCACCGCGCCCGTGCGCATCGAGTCGCGGGACGAATTCCGCGACCTCGGCGACGCCTTCAACCAGATGTCCGACGCGCTGAAGCGCGAGTTCGAGGCGGTCGACGCCATGGCGCAGGTGGACCGCCTGCTGCTGGAGTCGCGCGGCCTCGAGACCGTGCTCGACGCCCTGCTGCCGCGCATCAGCCGCGTGACCGCCTGCCACAGCGTCGCCGTGGTGCTGGTCGACACGATGGCCCCGGATCGGGCGCGGGTATTCGAGTACCTGCCCGGCCTGACCGAGGCGCTGCCGGTGCGGCGCGTGCCGTTCGATCCGGTCAGGATGCGCGGGCCGCTGCTGCGCGAGCCCGCGCTGCAGATCCCGGCGGCGGAGGCCCATGGCGATTTCGCCTTCGTCTCGACGCTGGCCGAGTCGGGCGCCGAACGGATCCTGATGCTGCCGCTGATCCAGGACACGGCGCTGGCCGGCGTGCTGTGCCTCGGCTACGGCGCGCAGCAGGGGGCGGTCGCGGGCGACGGTCGCGAGCACAGCCGCGAGATCGCCGACCGCCTGTCCGTCGCGCTGGCCAACCTCGCGCACGGCGACGCGCTGTACCGCCAGGCCCACTTCGACTCGCTGACCGGTCTTCCGAACCGCCACTATTTCCACAAGCACCTGCAGTCCGAGATGGACAACGCCGGGGCCCGCGGCGCGCAGGGCGCGCTGATCTACGTCGACCTGGACAACTTCAAGCGGGTCAACGACACGGCGGGGCACGGCCACGGCGACGAACTGCTGCGCGTCGTCGCGCAGCGCCTGGGCGCCTGCTGCCGTGGCGAGGACATGGTGGCGCGTCTGGGCGGCGACGAGTTCGCCGTGGTGGTGCGCGACGCTTCCGACCCCGACACGGTGCGGCTCATCGCCGAGCGCATCCTGGTCTCGGTGGCGCAGCCGATCCGGGTCGGCAGCCGCGAGCACGTGATCTCGGCCAGCGTCGGCATCACGCTGTTCCCCGGCGACGGGCAGACGCTGGAGACCGTGCTGAAGCACGCCGACATCGCGATGTACCGGGGCAAGGAGGCGGGGCGCAACCGCGCCGTGTTCTTCGAGCCCGAGATGAACGAGCGCATGGAGTCGCGCGTCGCGCTGGAAAGCGGGCTGCAGCGGGCCCTGCACGACGAGCTGTTCCAGCTGTTCTTCCAGCCGATCGTGTCGATCGGCGATGCGCGGCTCGCCGGCGCGGAAGCGCTGCTGCGCTGGCCCGGCGCGCCGGGGCACGCCCCCGGTCCCGCACAGTTCATCCCGGCGGCGGAGCAGACCGGCCTGATCGTCGGTATCGGCGAATGGGCGCTGGACCGCGCCTGCGCGCAGCTGCGCGACTGGCGCGGCAAGGGCCTCGCGCTGCCGTACGTGTCGGTCAACGTCTCGCCGCGCCAGCTGGCAGAGCCCGACTTCACCGACAAGCTCGCGGCCATCCTGAGGCGGCACCACCTGCGGCCGCTGGACCTGCTGCTGGAGATCACCGAAGGGGTGTTCGCCGAGGGTGACCAGGCCCGCTCGGCACTCGGCCGGATCGCGGAGATCGGCGTGCGCCTCGCCATCGACGACTTCGGCACGGGCTACTCTTCGCTGAGCTACCTCCGTTCGTTCCCGATCCACACGGTCAAGATCGATCGCGTGTTCGTCAAGGACGTGCCGCAGGACGACTCGGCCCGGCGCCTGCTCGACACCATCGTGGCGATGGGCCACGGGCTCGGCAAGCGGGTGATCGCCGAGGGCGTCGAGAACTCGGCGCAGCTCGAGTACCTGCGCCGGGTCGGCTGCGACGCGATGCAGGGCTACCACGTGGCCCGGCCGATGGCGGCCGATGCCTTCGCGAACTGGATGCGCGACTACCGCCAGCCCGGTGCGGAAAGCGAGCTGCGCAGCACCGGCTGAGCGTCGCGGGCGCCGGCTTCGGGCCCGGCTGCGGGCGCCGGTTCAGTGACTGCCGAGCCAGTCGAACAGCCGGTTGCAGAAACGGATCTTCTGTTCCTTGCCCGCCACCACGTGGGCCAGGTCGTCCCAGGTCTCGCCGATCGCACCGGGTATCGCCTTCTCGATGGGCACGGTGGTCCGCGGGCTGGTGACGACGTCGAGCGCGGCGTGGATCACCAGCGTCGGGCAGCTTACCGCGGCGAGCCGGCTCTTCGACTCGAACCCGACGCAGGCGTCGACCAGCCGCGAGTGGGCGGTAAAGCGCCCGTTGAGCTCCTTCCAGCCGCCCTGCGGCCCCAGCAGCTTGTCCTTGTTCGCGATGTAGTACTCGGGCGTGAAGGACAGCAGCGTGACTGCTTTCTGGAAGGCCTCGAAGCCGAGGTCGCGGTGCAGCCAGCGGAACATCTCCAGCTGGTCGCGCAGGAACGTGTCCACCTCGCACCAGGCGCCGGTGTTGAGCATGCTGCGGGCGAGGTCGGGCCGCCGGATCGCGATCTCCTGGCAGACGCAGGCGCCCATGCCGACCAGCCCGACGAGGTGCACGTTGCGCAGGCCCAGGTGGTCCAGCAGGCCGATGGCGTCCGCGGCGTGCAGCGCCATGGTCGAGGGCACCGACAGGTCGTCGGTCGAGTCGCCGATGCCCCGGTAGTCGAAGACGATGACCTGGTAGCGGTCCGTCAGGCCCCGGGCAAGGTGATGGTGGTTGTCGTGGCAGAACGTGCCCCAGCCCCCCATGCACAGCACGGGCTCGCCCTGGCCCAGAACCTCGTAGTACATGTCGTGGTCGTTGATCCGTGCGACGGGCATGGCGATCCTCCCTGTGGGCGGGTGATTGTACGGAATGGCCCGGAGCGGCGGCAGCCCGCTACAGTGCCCGTCGGGTACGGGCCAGGATCAGGGGTGAACCCATGTTCGAGACCTACGTGCTGCTCAAGCTCGCGCACGTGCTGCTGTTCGCGTACTGGCTCGGCGGCGACATCGGCGTGTTCTACTCGGCGCGGTTCGTCCGCGACCACTCGCTGTCCCTCGACGGGCGCCGCACCGCGCTGCGGATCATGACCTGGATCGACATGGTCCCGCGCTATTGCCTCGTGCTGATGCTGCCGGTGGGCTACACGCTGGCCCGCCAGATCGGCGTGGTGCGGCTGCCCGACGCGTTCATGGCGGTGCTTTGGCTGGTGGCGCTGGCCTGGCTGGGGCTCGTCTGGGCCGTGCACCGGCGCGCGGGAACGCCCTCCGGCGAGCGGCTGCGCCGCGTGGATCTGGGCTGGCGGATCCTGCTGGCCGCGGGGCTGGCCTTCGACGCCTGGCAGGGGTTCCGGGGCACGGGGCACCTGTTTGCCGACTGGATATCGGCGAAGTTCCTCGTGTTCTCGGCGATCATGTGCTGCGGCATCCTGATCCGCGTGCGCGGGCGGGCGCTGGCGCCGGCGCTGCGCGCGCTGCTGGCCGAGGGATCGACGCCCGAGCGCGAGGCTGCGGTGGCCGGCGCGGCCGCCGCCGTGCGGCCCTGGGTGTTCGCGATCTGGGGGCTGCTGGTGCTGGCCGCGTGGATCGGGATCGCGAAGCCGGATCTGGGTTAGCGCGGGATCTTCATGCCGCGCTGCACGGCCGGGCGCGCACCCACCTCGGCAGCCCAGCGGCCGATGTTGGGGTGCGCGTCGAAGTTGCCGGGGAAGCGCTTCATCGAGGTGGCGGCAACGGGGTACGCGATGATGTCCGCGATCGTGTAGTCGGCGCCTGCAAGGTAGCTGCTGCGCCCGAGCTGGGCTTCCATCGCGCCAAGCATGCGCAGGCACAGGTTGTCGTAGAACTGGATGGCCCAGGCCTGCTTCTCGGGCGCGATGACGCTGAACACGAACTGGCCGCTGAACGCCGGGCCGACGTCGCTCGAAACGATGCCCACCCACTGCAGCACCCGCGCGCGACCCGCGAGGTCCGCCGGCATGAACCGGCCCGTCTTCTCGGCGAGATACTGCAGGATGGCGGCGGTGCCGCAGACCACCACGTCCTCGTAGCCCACCGTGTCGTGATCGACGATCGCCGGCACCCGCCCGATCGGGTTGATCGCGAGATACTCGGGCCGCAGGTGCTCGCCCCGGGTCAGGTCGTAATCGTGAACGCGGTACTCGAGGCCGGTTTCCTCGAGCATGATCGAGGCCTTGTAGCCGTTTGCCGTCGCCGTCGTGTGCAGGTCTATCATGTGCGGGGATGTTGCCGCAGGAGGCTGTGATGGCGCAAATCGACAGATCTTTCGTCCGGATACGCGAG
>JBIIDW010000239.1:0-4555 GCA_044238215.1 Steroidobacteraceae bacterium | reverse complement strand
GATCTCGAGTCCAAGGCGCTCGACCCACAGCCCGATCGCCTGGTCCATGTCGGCGACGCTGACGACCGCGTACGCGTAGGCACGCGGGTTCGCGATCAGCGGCGGCACCCCCGGCGCCGCCACGGCAGGGCGCGCGGGGGCGGCGGGACGCTCCGCCGGGGGCGGCGCGGCGCAGCCCGCCACCAGCACGGCGCAGCAGAACACGAGCAGGTTCCTGGCGCTCATGGCGATCCGACGACCCCGCAACGGTTTGGCCCGGCGGCGACATGCCGCCGGGGGTTGCCGCCCAGTATCATGCGGCAGATGGATGCCCTCTTCTACCGGCGCAGCTTCCTGGTCGTCACCGTGGTCGCGCTCGGCATCGCCCTCTACCGCATGCTGCAGCCGTTCTGGGGAGCGCTGCCCTGGGCGATCTGCCTGGCGTTCCTGCTGCAGCCCCTGCAGCGGCGGCTGACGCAGCGGCTGCGCGGCCGCAGCGGGGCGGCGGCCGGCATTCTCACGTCGCTGACCCCGTTCATGATCTTCGCCCCGCTCGTCGCCCTCGGCATCGCCTTCGCGGACCAGGCCCGCGGGCTGCTGTTGCGCCTGCAATCGACCGCGGTGACGCTGGACCGCGACAGCCTGCTGCGGCAACTCGAGCAGTACCCGCTCGTCGTCAGCGTCAACGACTGGCTGCGCGACACCCTGGGCATCAGCAGCGAGCAGGTCTACGCCTGGGCCGTGGGCGCGGCGCAGGGCGTGCTCGGCAGCCTCGCGGCCACGGGCGGCAGCCTGGTCCTCGGCGCGGTCGGCACGGCGGTGTCGTTCGCGCTGATGCTGTTCCTGCTGTTCTTCATGCTCCGCGACGGCGGCGCCATCCTCGAGCGGCTGCTGCACCTCGTGCCCACGACCGAGGATCGCCGGCGCGAACTCCTCGACCTCGTCGGCAACACCACCCGCGGAGTGGTCTACGGCTCGGGCCTCACGGCGATCGTGCAGGGCACCCTCACCGGGATCGGCTTCGCCATCGCGGGCCTGCCGTCGCCCGTGGTGTTCGGCGTGCTCGCGACGCTGCTCTCGGTGCTGCCCGCCGGCGGCGCCGCCATCGTCTGGATACCCGGCGTGGTCGCGCTGCTGCTCGGCGGCAGCACCGGCTACGCGGTGTTCCTGCTCGTGCTCGGCGTCGTCATCTCCGTCTCCGACAACGTCCTGCGGCCGATGTTCGTGTCGCAGCACGCCCCGGTCTCGACGCTGGCGGTGTTCATCGGCGTGGTCGGTGGCGTGTCGGCCTTCGGCGGCATCGGCCTCGTCGCGGGACCGGTCCTGCTGACGCTGATCGTCACCCTGGTGGGTTTCATCGACGACAAGGTCCTCGGCAAGGCCGACTGAGCCTTCCGCAGCGCTCCGCCCACCCAGGACTCCCAGGCCATGGACCTCTCGCCGATCCTCAATCCCCTCAACGACGCGCAGCGCGAAGCCGTCACGGCCCCGGTCGGGCCGGTGCTGGTGCTGGCCGGCGCCGGCAGCGGCAAGACACGCGTGCTCACGCACCGCGTGGCCTGGGTGATCCAGGCCGAGGGCGCCTCGCCCCACAGCATCATGGCAGTGACCTTCACCAACAAGGCGGCTGGCGAGATGCGCGCGCGCATCGAGACCCTGCTCGGCCTCCCGGGGGCGGCGCTGTGGATCGGCACCTTCCACGGCATCGCTCACCGCCTGCTGCGCCTGCACTGGCGCGAGGCGGGCCTGCCCCAGTCCTTCCAGATCCTCGACGGCGACGACCAGCTGCGCCTGATCAAGAAGCTGCTGAAGGCGCAGAACCTCGACGACACGCGCTGGGTGCCGCGTGACATCCAGTACTTCATCAACCAGAACAAGGACGAGGGACACCGCCCGGCGACGCTGAAGGACGGCAACGACCCCACCCGTCGCCAGCTGATCAAGCTCTACCAGGACTACGAGGACGCCTGCCGCCGCGCCGGCGTGGTCGACTTCGCGGAACTGCTGCTGCGCGCCTTCGAGCTGTGGCGCGACAACGCCGAGCTGCTGGGCCACTACCGCCGCCGGTTCCGGCACGTGCTGGTCGACGAGTTCCAGGACACCAACGCGATCCAGTACGGCTGGACGAAGCTGCTGGTCGGCTCGGAAGGCGCACCCTTCGTGGTGGGCGACGACGACCAGTCGATCTACCGCTGGCGGGGCGCGCGGGTCGAGAACCTGCAGCAGTTCCGCCGCGACTTCCCGCAGGCGAAGCTGATCCGCCTCGAGCAGAACTACCGCTCGACCGCCACCATCCTCAACGCCGCCAACGCGCTCATCGCGCGCAACAGCGGCCGGCTCGGCAAGAACCTCTGGACCAGCGGCGCCAAGGGCGACCCGATCCGCCTCTACGCCGCGTTCAACGAGCGCGACGAAGCGGAGTTCGTGCTGGGCCGGATCCGCGACTGGGTGCAGCGCGGCGGCAACCGCCGGGACGTCGCGATCCTGTACCGGTCGAACGCGCAGTCACGGGTGTTCGAGGAAGTGTTCCTGTCGGCCCGCATTCCCTACAAGGTCTACGGCGGCCTGCGCTTCTTCGAGCGGGCCGAGATCAAGGACGCGCTCGCCTACCTGCGGCTGGTGTCGAACCGCGCCGACGACACCTCGTTCGAGCGCGTGGTGAACCTGCCGACCCGCGGGGTCGGCGCGAAGAGCCTGGACACGATCCGCGACCACGCCCGGGGCGCCGGCTGCCCGATGTGGGAGGCCGCGGCCGCATGCATCGCCGGCGGCGACCTGGGCGCCAAGGCAGCCGCCGCGGTACAGGGCTTCATGCAGCTGATCGAGTGCCTCGCCAACGACACGCGCAACCTCGCGCTGCACGACGTGGTCGACCAGGTGATCGCCGCCAGCGGACTGCTCGACCACCACCGCAAGGAGAAGGCCGACCGCGGCGAGGCGCGGGTCGAGAACCTGCTGGAACTCGTCTCGGCGGCACGCGGGTTCGAACCCGAGGGCATCGAGGGCGAACGCATGGCGCCGCTCGAGGCCTTCCTGGCGCACGCCGTGCTCGAGTCCGGCGAGGGGCAGGCCGAGGCCTGGGAAGACTGCGTGCAGATGATGACCCTGCACACCGCCAAGGGCCTGGAGTTCCCGGTCGTGTTCCTCGCCGGGATGGAGGACGGCCTGTTCCCGCACCAGCGCTCGCTGAACGACCTCGACAGCCTCGAGGAGGAGCGTCGGCTCGCCTACGTGGGCACGACGCGCGCGATGAAGCAGCTCTACGTCACCTACGCCGAGCAGCGGCGCCTGCACGGCATCGACAGCTACGGCCAGCCGTCCCGCTTCATCCAGGAACTCCCCGAGGAACTGGTCGAGGAGGTGCGTCCGCGCGCCGGCCGCATGGGCTACGGCGTGGGCTTCGGTGGCGGATTCGGCGGCCGCGCAGGGCCCGGGGCGCTGGCGGGAGCCGGGGGACTCGGCGCGGCGCGCCGACCGGGCGCGGCGGGCGGAGCCGGGGCGCCCGAGCCGGCCGCGCCGGGGCTGCGGCTCGGCGCCCGCGTGCGCCACCCCAAGTTCGGTGAAGGTGTCGTGCTGAACGTGGAGGGCCAGGGCGCGCACGCGCGGGTGCAGGTCAACTTCGAGGACGCCGGCACGAAGTGGCTCATGATGCAGTTTGCGAACCTCGAGCCGGTGCGCTGACGCGGTCGCGCAGGCTAAGATCCGCGCCCGTGAATACCCGCCGCTTCTTCGCGCTGCTCGCCGGCGCCTCCGCCGCCAACGATTCCCTGGTCTGCGTCGGGCTCGACCCGGAGCCGGAGCGTTTTCCCGCCGCACTCCGCGGCCGCCCGCGGTCGATCCTCGAATTCAACCGCGCCATCGTCGACGCCACCGCCGACCTGGCCTGCGCCTACAAGCCGCAGGTCGCGCACTACGCCGCGCTCGGTGCGGAGGAAGAGCTGCTGGAGACGATCCGCTACATCAACGCGCGCGCGCCGGGCGTGCCCGTGATCCTCGACTCCAAGCGCGGCGACATCGGCAGCACGGCCGAGAAATACGCACGCGAGGCGTTCGAGCGCTACGGCGCCGACGCCGTCACCGTGAATCCCTACCTCGGCCGCGACTCGGCCGAACCGTTCCTGCAGTACGCCGACAAGGGCATCGTGATCCTCTGCCGCACCTCGAACGCCGGCGCGCGGGAATTCCAGGACCTCGACGTCGGCGGCCGCAGGCTCTACCAGGTGGTGGCGGAGAACGTGGCGCGCGAGTGGAACTCGCGCGGCAACTGCCTGCTCGTGGTCGGCGCCACCTACCCCGAGGAACTCGCCGACGTGCGTGCGCGCACCGGCGACATGACCTTCCTGGTACCGGGCGTCGGCGCGCAGGGCGGCGACGTCGAGCGCGCGGTGCGCGCCGGGCGCCGGGCGGACGGCGCGGGCCTGGTGATCAACTCCTCGCGCGGCATCCTCTACGCGAGCGGCGGCGAGGACTTCGCCGCCGCGGCGCGGCGCGCCACGCTGGAGCTGCGCGACGCAATCAACCGGGCGCGGGCTTCCGGCTGAAGTCCGGATACTTGCCGAGCAGCAGCAGGAGCACG